>JBJTNR010000055.1:0-5258 GCA_046074145.1 Rhodoluna sp. | reverse complement strand
CGACCCGAAGACCATTTCCGAAGCCGTGACAATGCTGGTCGCCGAAAATTTGGCAGATCACATTGATTTAAATTTTGGATGCCCAGTACCAAAGGTAACCAGAAAAGGTGGTGGGGCAGCATTGCCTTGGAAACAAGACTTATTTTCTTCCATCGTTAGTTCCGCAGTTAAGGCCGCCGGCGAAATTCCATTGACCATCAAAATGCGTAAAGGCATCGACTCCGATCACCTCACATATATAGAAGCCGGCAAAGCCGCGCGCGATGCCGGAGTAACGGCAGTCGCACTTCATGGAAGAACCGCCGCTGAATATTATTCAGGTCAAGCCGACTGGACCTCGATTGCAAAACTTCGCGAGTCATTGCCTGATGTTCAGGTCTTGGGAAATGGCGACATCTGGTCAGCTGCCGATGCCATTCGCATGATGCGCGAAACTGGCGTCGACGGCGTTGTTGTGGGTCGCGGCTGTCTGGGTCGCCCATGGCTGTTCGGCGACTTGCAAGCTGCTTTCGATGAATATCAAAGAAATCCAAATTCCAACTCGGCTGTGAATCCGATTCAGCCGAATCTGGGAGAGGTTGCCGACGCTTTCAAGCGCCACGCGGAATTATTAGTTGAATTCTTTGATAGCGAAGATCACGCTTGTCGCGACATCAGAAAACACGTGGCTTGGTACTTCAAGGGTTATCCGGTCGGGGGCGAATTCCGCGCTTCGCTATCTCAGGTTCAGTCCCTGTCTCACATGGATGAAATTCTTGGAACACTTGATCGTAGCCAGCCTTATCCTGGCGAAGAAGCCGAAGGACCTAGAGGTCGACTCGGTGGTGCAAAAATTTGCGCGTTACCTGAGAACTGGTTGCAATCGCGTGAATTGGTGGGAGATCAACGCAGCGTTTTGCAAGAGGCAGAGATTGGCGTATCGGGGGGATAATGGCGAATCGCAATTACCTTGATCGTGAACGCGCAGAGGTTGGCTACTCAGACTTCGATCGCGAGAGATTCTTAACTGAAGACCGAAGCGGTGGAACTAGGCGCGGAGAATTTGCCCGTGATCGCGCGAGGCTTCTTCACTCATCTGCACTTCGACGTTTGGGCGCAAAAACTCAGGTGCTTTCGCCAAGCGGCGGTGACTTTGCTCGTACCCGTTTAACGCATTCGCTAGAGGTCGCACAAATCGGACGCGAGATGGCGATTGATCTAGGCCTAAATGCCGACATTGTTGACCTTGCATCGCTTGCGCATGATCTTGGTCATCCGCCATTTGGCCACAATGGTGAAAAAGCTTTGAACGAATGGGCTAGTGACATCGGCGGGTTCGAGGGAAACGCGCAGACTCTTCGACTCATTACGAGAATTGAACCGAAAGTATTTTCTGAAACCGGCCAAAGTCTCGGCCTTAACTTAACTCGCGCCAGTCTTGATGCGACCTGCAAATATCCATGGACAAGCGAAGACGCCAAAGACAGTAAGGACCATTCCGTCAAATTTGGCGTATACGAAGACGACCTCGAGATTTTTAATTGGATGCGAATTGGTGCGCCAAGCCGAGTGAAATGCGTTGAGGCCCAGGTCATGGATTTCGCCGACGATGTTGCCTATTCGGTGCATGATTTTGAAGATGCGGTGGTATCCGGATTCGTAAACCTGCGAGCGTTAGCCGATAAACAAACCGAAGAAGATTTGCTAAAAAAAATAAGCGAATGGACCTTCGGCGAATACACAAATGGAGAGCTTTCAGCCGCTCTCGATCGCCTAAGTCAATCCAGATATTGGTTAACTAAGTTTGACAACTCACCAGCCGATCTCGGTACATTGAAAAATTTAACCAGTGAATTAATTGGAAGATTTGTCAGCAAGACCACCGATGCAATCATCGACGCATCTTCAGCCGAATCGGTAGTGCGGTACGGATCGAGAATAGAAGTCCCGGTGGAAGTCCGCCAAGAAATCGCGGCGCTAAAAGGACTTGTTTCCGCGTTTTTGATGTCCCATGAATCGAGACGCCCTTTCTACGAATGGCAACGGGCTGTGCTTTCCGAACTTTCCGATGCCCTGCTGTCGGCGAATGGCAAAAATCTGGATTCATACAGCGCAAACGCTTGGCTTAGCGCAAAAAACGAACAAGAACGCAAACGAGTCATCGTTGATCAGGTTGCATCACTTACAGATCAGAGCGCTTTGAATCTTCACAATCGCCTAGCAAGTAGCGGCATCTAGGATAAAACCATGGCGGGGAAAATTCGTGCGAGAGATATTGAAGAGGTTAAAACCCGCATCAATATTGCCGACGTCATAAGTGATTATGTATCGCTAAAATCTGCAAGCGTTGGTTCACTCAAGGGTTTGTGTCCGTTTCATGATGAAAAGTCACCTTCTTTCAATGTGCGGCCGGTTCAAGGCTTTTATCACTGTTTTGGATGTGGTGAGGGTGGCGATGTTTACAAATTCATCCAGCAAATGGATTCGCTCAGTTTCACTGAAGCTGTTGAGAAATTAGCTGCGCGTATTGGCTACGAACTTACCTACGAAGAAGGCGGAGCAAGCATTGATCAAGGTCAACGCTCAAGAGTACTTGAGGCTAATTCGGCCGCTGCCGCCTTTTACCAAAGCCAATTAGCAGGTGACGAGGCAACAACCGGCAGAGATTTTCTTAAATCACGAGGATTCGACAAGGTAGCCGCCGACCATTTTGCAGTTGGATATGCGCCAAAAGGTTGGAGTAATTTAAGCGATCACCTAAAAACATTAGGTTTCACTCCAGAGGAACTCATCACCGCAGGCCTAGCAACCAAAAGCGACAAAGGCATATACGACAAATTCAGGGGCCGATTAATTTGGCCGATTAGAGACACCACAAACCAGGTAATTGGCTTCGGGGCTCGCAAACTCTATGACGATGACCAAGGCCCAAAGTACTTGAATACCGCTGAGACTTTGGTCTATCACAAGTCTTCGGTGCTTTACGGAATTGATTTAGCCAAAAAGGATATTTCAAAGCAGCAACGCGTGGTAGTCGTGGAAGGCTACACCGATGTAATGGCTTGCCATCTTGCGGGCATTACAACAGCCGTGGCAACTTGCGGCACCGCATTTGGTGACGAACATATTCGACTTTTAAATCGGATGCTTTCCTCGGACAAAGAAACACCTGCCGAGGTAATTTTTACTTTCGACCCAGATGTAGCCGGCCAAAAAGCTGCTATGCGCGCATTCAACGACTCGCACAAATTCTCTGCCCAAACTTTTGTTGCCGTTGGCCCTGATGGCTTGGATCCTTGCGACCTTCGTTCTGAGAAAGGCGACGAAGCGGTTCTCGCGATGATTGAAAACAAAAAGCCTTTGTTCGAATTTGCCATTAAGCAAAAAATCTCCAAGTTTGACATGGGCACAGTGGAAGGTAGAGTCGGCGCAGCTCGTGCGGCAGCACCGGTAGTTGCTTCAATTCGCGACTCGGCAATGCGCCCCGCCTACATCCGCGAACTTGCCGGATGGGTAAATCTAGATGGAAACGAAGTTGCAGCACTAGTAGATGCAGCTGCCAAAACTTCTCGAACCGAAGCCGTGGCCCCAATTCGTCTAGACTCGCCAGTGCGCTCCGATGACGAAAGTAATGTCGAATTCGCTCAGCCAAATTTAAATGATCCAATCACCAGGTTTGAGCGTCAGGTTCTCGAGGTTCTCGTGCAAATTCCAGATGCTTTTACAAGAGAAGAACTTGTCCACCTGGTCAAAGACGGCTTCAGTGCATCAGCGCACAATGCGCTTCTTGAAGCTGTTGGTTCGAGCATGATTTCACATGGTTCTGCAGATTGGCTAGACAGCATTAATTCGGCGACAGAAGAGCAACTACAACCCTTGCTAAGGGCGGTTGCGGCTCAAAATTTGCCAGCAAGAAATCAAGAGGAGTTAGTTCGATACGGTCGCGGGGTAGTTTCTAGAGCACTGGTTAATGCTCTTGCGCATGAAAAAGCTGAGTTACTAGCACAACTTCGACGCGCCGAATCGGATCAGTTAGACACTGCTGAAATAAGCCGCAAATTGGTCGATGTTGAAAATCAGAGAAGAAAGTTGCAAGGGGTTTAATGCAGATCGCCATTGAGCCGAAATCTTTTCCTGAATATGAAGCTGCGGCGCGTGAAAGCGGTGGCGATGTCGTGCCGATGAGCAAGTCAGTCACCGCGGTTATTTGGACTGACTATGCCCAGCCTGAGGCTCTAGATAAATTGCTTGAACAGAATCCCCAGGTTGATTGGGTGCAATTACCTTTCGCCGGTGTAGACGCGTTCTCTAATGTGATTAAACGACCAGTTAGATTCACTTCTGCTAAAGGTTCTTATCGCGAACCAGTAGCCGAACATGCGCTCACTCTAGCGTTGGCTTTACTTCGTGTAATCCCAGAGCGAGTTCGCGAAACTACCTGGGGTCGCAAATTTGCTGGTTCTCTTTACGATTCCAATGTGCTGGTTTTTGGCGGTGGTGGAATCACCGAAGAGCTTTTAAAACTGCTTGCTCCATTTAGAAGCAAAGTAACAGTAGTTCGCAAGCGGAAAATTCCTTTGCCGGGTGCAAATAAGACCGTTGGTTTCGAAGAACTAAATAAAGAACTTCCGAACGCCGATGTAGTAATTTTGGCAGCTGCCTTAACTGACGAAACAAAACATCTATTTAATAAATCTAAATTCGAATTGATGAAGCCGGAAAGCGTGCTGGTAAATATTGCACGCGGGCCAATGATCGATACCGCCGATTTGATACAAGCCCTAGAAGTCGGCACGATTGCCGGCGCCGCCGTAGACGTGACTGAGCCCGAACCTCTTCCTGACGGCCATCCGCTTTGGACCGCCAAAAACATCATCATTACTCCGCATACCGCCGACACCAGAGCGCAAGTCGTTCGATTGTTTTCCGATCGAATCAGAGAAAATGTGAAGGCCTATGCAACCGGCAGCGGTTGGGTTGGCGAAGTGAACCCCGAGCTTGGCTACTAGCGGGAGCAGTGGGCTGATTTTCGGGGCTCGAGCGGGCTAAACACGTCAATTTTTGGTAATGTTGTCAGGTTGCTAAATCAACATTCCTCGGTAGCTCAATTGGCAGAGCAATCGGCTGTTAACCGATAGGTTCTTGGTTCGAGTCCAAGCCGGGGAGCCACCTTTTTGCAAGACCTTAGGTCAACTATGAGGCCACATGATTCAGTGGATCCAAGACCATAAGTGGCTCCCAAGCATATTTAGCGCAACACTACTTTTGGCCATTTTCGG
>JBJTNR010000054.1:0-8660 GCA_046074145.1 Rhodoluna sp. | reverse complement strand
CGAAGACCGCGGCGGATCATTCTGCCGAGCCGAACCGACCGAAATCTTGCAAGCGTCGCCAGACCGAGTTAAACATTTCTGGAAACAAGCCGGCCCTGGCGGTGCCGGTGGCGCAGAGTTCGGTCACATCGCGCTCGCCAGACAACGCGAACTAAAAGCAGATGTAATTGAAGAGGCTCTCGATCGCATGGCCCAAATAAAACTTCGCCCTACCGTCGAGCCTGTGTCGGGTGACGATGAGGCAAATGGTCTTGGCTATCGCACCCGAGTTCAACTTCATGTAGATGAAGATGGAATTGTGGGTCCTTACCGTGAACGCAGTCACGAAGTTGTTCGAGTTCGAGATCTTCCGCTTGCTGTGGAAGAAATTCGCGAGCTCGAGTTTCAAAATAAGAATTACCAGGATGTAAAGAAAATCGAAGTCGCAGTTTCAAGTACCGGGCAGGTGCAGTGGAAAATCGACAAAAAATTAAAAGGTGACGAACGCTTGGTCGAGAGAGCCGCAGGTCGAACATTTCGAATTAGCGGCGGCGGGTTTTGGCAAGTGCACAAAAAAGCAGCAGACGTTTTGGCAGACGCGGTCACCGAGGCGGCAGCGACCGCAGGGTTCGATTCCGAAGCAGACAACCTAGATCTTTACGGCGGAGTTGGGTTATTCAGTGGAGCACTTGCAACTAAATTTGGTAAAGAAATTCGCATCACTTCAGTCGAATCTTTTAAACAGGCAACCGAAGATGCAGCAAAAAATCTTTCTGATCTAACCAAGGCAAAAGCTATTTGCGCACCGGTCGAGCGATTTCTAAAAAATAAACTTTCCGAGTCAACTGGTGACCAAGGCGCCCAGCGCGCGACCGTAGTGTTGGACCCACCTCGGTCTGGAGCCGGCGGCAAAGTGGTCGAGCAGCTAATTTCACTTGCTCCGGCACACATTATTTATGTGGCTTGTGATCCGATTGCTCTGGCTCGAGACCTAAAACCTCTAATTGCTGGCGGCTATCGCTTGGCAAGCCTGCGAGCTTTTGACTTGTTTCCGCACACCCACCATGTCGAGGCTGTTGCCAGTTTGGTACGCGAGGAATAACCGTGACTGAATCCAAAACAATTAGAGTCGCAATCGTTGATGATCACGATGCGATTCGTTTTGCATTCAAGGCAGCCTGCAGCGATTACGACATGAATTTTGTCGATTCGGCAGGAAGCGTCTCTGAGCTACTTCAAAGAAACCCACAAATTTCATGCGATGTGATTGTGCTTGATTTGTCCTTAGCCGATGGCTCGATAGTCAACGAAAACGTTAGTTCTCTTATAAAGACCGGCGCCCAAGTTGTAATTTTTAGCATCGCCGATAAGCAAAATCTAATTCGAGCGGCACTAAAAGCTGGTGCGGCGACTTTGGTGCCGAAGGCGCAATCCATGGATGAATTAATGTCGGCAATCAAGCTGGTTGCAGATGGTGTTTATGTGAATAATTTGCAGACCACAGCGGCTATCGATGGCGATACTGACTTTAAGGATGCCAATCTTTCCCCGCGTGAACGGGAGGTGCTTAGCCTTTACGCATCGGGCTTTGCACTAAAGCAAGTGGCAAACGAATTGAACATCAAGTTGGCTACTGCAAAAGAACACATCGATCGCGTTCGGGCGAAATATTCGGTGGTGGGCCGTCCGGCATCAACTAAGACCGAATTGCTAGTGCGTGCCATCGAAGATGGAATTCTTGATGAAGGCTCGTTGTAAAAATGCCTTATCGCGTTCACAATAAATCTTCGGCAGTTGGTCGCGTTAATTTCTTGCTTGGTCGAGTTTTTTCTATAGCCACTTCATTGATCTGTTTGCAGCAGATTATCAATGCACTGCCGCAGGCAAACTACTTGAATCAGCTTTGGTTTGGGCTAAGTCTCGGAGCCATAGTTATCTCAAATCTGCTGATCCTATTTTTGGTCTGGGCACAGGGTGACGGAACGATTGGTTTCCAAGCCTTAACCATGTCGGTTTTGTTTTCGCTTACCACCTGGCACCTACAGCTTGGCAACGGAAATTTGCCGCTAGGTGAACATCCTTGGGTTTGGCACGGTGTTGGCATTGCTGCCATCGCCAGCATCGGGGCATTTTCTATGGGCCCATCGACACTGATTGTTTTGTCGCTACCAGCGATTTGGTTTGGAATTCAAATTTCGACAATTGGAAATACCGAACCATGGCTGCATGCCTTCCAAGACACGGCTTACACATTTTTAACCACGGCGGTAATCGTGATTTTTGTGCACGTGCTGCGTTGGGAGGCGAATAAGGTCGATGTCGCTAATCAGCTAGCCAATGACGCAGCCGTCGAATCGGCTCGAATCGATGCAATCGAACACGAGCGCGCTCGCGTTGACGCGCTCGTTCACGATGCCGTGCTAACCACTTTGATAGTTGCAGCTAACGCAAAATCTGCAGCCGAAGAAACTTCTGCAGCACAAATGGCGGATGCGGCTATAAAGAAACTAAGTTCAGATGGCGAGTTCGCAAACGAAGAAAACATTTCAATTCACTCACTTTTTGTTGCGCTCGAGGCAGCCGCAACCAGACAAGATGCCGAAATCTTTGTAGACATCGAAGGTGCAACCGATGACCAAATTCCCGGAGCGGTTGCCTCGGCACTGACCGAGGCAACATTACAAGCTGTCGCAAATTCGATAAGCCATGCAGGTAGCGAAGTAAAGCGGGGACTATTCCTGCGAGCAAAGAACCACAGAATCAAAATCGTGATTAAAGATGACGGGCGCGGATTCAGGGCTTCGCGCATTCCAAAAGATCGCCTCGGCGTGAGACTTTCAATTATTGCTCGCGTCGAAGCCGTCGGCGGAAAAGTATTTATCGATTCAAAGCCAGGTCACGGCACGAACATAGTCATCGAATGGGAGCAGGAAAGTTGATTCGTGTTCCTCGTTGGTCGGTGGCCATTTTGGCGCTTCTTTACGCAAGCTATCATTCATGGCTTGCACTTATGTCTTTCGAGAGTTACACCAACCATCTATTTGCCTGGATTGCAATTTCAATTTATTTTGCAACCATGCTGCCCTCAATTTTGCTCTACCCGAAAGGTGGAATTCCCACCGCGCAGGCCATTGCTAATTTCTTGGCTGCAGGGTTAATACCGATTTTGGTCAATTCGCAAATTGAATCTTGGTCGACCAATGTTTATTCGACTTGGTATGTCGGTGGCATCGGAACATTGATGGCGGCAACTGCCATTCGACGACACAAGGCATGGGCATGGGCTGGTTTGGTTGTGATGACGGCTCAAGTGCTTTCATGGGCCGGAGTGGATTCTTTCTTTCGCATGGGCCTACCGGGGGCCTTCTTGTTGGTGTTTGCCGCGCACTCGATTTCGCTCGGCCTAGTAGCCGCTACAAAAAATGTAAATTCTTATATTGCAGAAAAATTGCAAACCGAATCATTGCAGGCAGCAACAACTGCGGCTCGCGTAGAGCGTCAGAGTCGTATCGAAAAGGCACTACTCGGCGCGTTGCCGATGCTACAAAAAATCTTAAAGTCCTCCGGCGCACTTACCGATTTAGAAAAAACCGAGTCACGATTATTAGAAGCTTCGTTGCGTGATGAAATTCGCGGGCGCGCGTTTATGAACGATGCGATTCAGCGAACCGTGCGAAATCTGCGTGAGCGCGGGGTAGAGGTCATCATCCTTGATGAAGGTGGACTCGATGGAACTGGCGCCACCGAACGCGAAACTCTCTTGAACATGGCAGCAACCGCGATCTCGAAGGTTGATAGTGGCCGCATCACACTTCGTGCGCCAAAAGGCGAGAGTTGGAAAATTACCGTAGCCGCAACTAGGCCGGGAGTGGCAACGCCAGATATTTGGCTCAAGCTCTGAGGTGCCTTAAAAAGTAAAAGAGCGACTCTTTCGAATCGCTCTGTTACGTCCCCAATCAGGTAATTAGCCTGACCCCGAAGCTCATGCACATTCCCCTGTTAGAAGCATGAACCTTCTATAACAAGTATGAACTGCAGCCGGGTTAGAGGACGCAAAAGTAGAGTCCCCTATTTGGGGGACAATCGATAACGCTTCGGCAACTCGTTACCTAGTTAAGACCCGCAAAGACTGACAGGTCTTTGCGCGTGTGCGAGAAACTCGTTCCTTAGTTAAGACCCGACCGGTAAGCCCCACGCCACTGACCCGGCCCCGGCACTAAATCGGTGCGCATCTGCGACGCATTGCGTGACCACGTTGACTTAAGAGCGCGCTCGAATCCCTTGGCATTTGCTACTTCTTCGGCGTGAGCCGCATCGAGAACTGCAATTACGGCGGCTAACTCCTCGGGAGTCGGCTCACCGCGAACCACCTGCATTAATTCCTGCAGGCTTTGCTCGTGATTGTTTTCGGCGTTCATCTTTATAGCGGAATATTTCCGTGCTTCTTCGGCGGCAAGTTCGAACGTTTGGTTCGAAGTGCTCGTAGCGCCTTAATTACCTGGATGCGAGTCGCACTCGGTTCGATAATTCCGTCGAGCTCACCACGTTCGGCAGCCAAAAATGGAGATGCCACGTTATATGTGTACTCGGCAGCGAGCTTGGTGCGAACCGCATTGACATCCATGCCGGCTTCTTCGGCTTTTTTGATTTGATCGCGGAACAAAATATTTACGGCACCTTGTCCACCCATCACTGCGATTTCGGCAGTAGGCCACGCGAGGTTTATGTCGGCGCCACGTTGCTTGGAGCCCATAACGATGTATGCGCCTCCGTAAGCCTTTCGAGTGATCACGGTAACTAGCGGCACCGTTGCTTCGGCATAGGCATAAAGCAATTTCGCACCACGACGAATCACACCAGCCCACTCCTGGTCGGTTCCAGGAAGGTAACCGGGCACGTCGACCAAAGTAAGAATCGGAATCGAGAAAGCATCGCAGAATCGCACGAAGCGCGCCGCTTTTTCGCCGGCCTCGATGTTTAATGTTCCCGCCATTTGCTGCGGCTGGTTGGCAACAATGCCAACGCTTCTTCCGTCAACGCGTGCGAAACCAATCAAAATGTTTGGCGCAAACAGTGGCTGCACCTCAAGGAATTCACCGCTGTCGACGATTCCTTCGATGACAGTGCGCATGTCATATGGTTGGTTCGGAGAATCGGGAATAACAGTGTCGAGCGCTTTGTCTGCGTCGGTAATTTCTAGTTCACCTTCGGGTGCGTATTGCACGGTCTCGCTCAAATTGTTTTCTGGCAGGTAACTAAGCAGCGAACGAGCGTAGTCGATCGCATCGTCTTCGTCATCGGCTAGATAGTGAGCAACACCGGAACGTTCATTGTGAGCACGAGCACCACCGAGTTCTTCCATTCCGACATCTTCACCAGTCACGGTTTTGATTACATCGGGGCCGGTCACGAACATGTTTGATGTTTTGTCGACCATGATCACAAAGTCAGTAAGTGCAGGTGAATAAACCGCACCACCCGCAGCCGGACCCATGATGATTGAAATCTGCGGGATCACTCCAGATGCCATTGTGTTGCGTTTGAAAATTTCGCCGTACTTACCGAGAGCGATAACACCCTCTTGAATGCGGGCACCACCCGAATCCAAGATTCCGATAATCGGAACTCCGGTAGCAATTGCTAAATCCATCACCTTGATGATTTTGTTACCGGCTGCTTCACCGAGTGAACCACCAAAAATTGTGAAGTCTTGAGAAAAGATTGCGATCTGTCGACCGTGGATAGTTCCAACTCCGGTGACAACTGCGTCACCGTATGGGCGATTCTTATCCATGCCAAATGCGGTCGAGCGGTGACGCACATATTCATCGAGTTCAACAAAAGAGCCTGGGTCGAGCAGCAACTCGATGCGTTCGCGAGCGGTCTTTTTGCCTTTGGCATGTTGCTTTGCTATCGCGGTCTCGCCGGCTGCAGTCACTGCCTCGTGATAGCGCTGGCGCAAATCTTCAAGCTTGCCCGCAGTAGTTGCCAGATCGGGGTTCAGGCGAATAGCTTCGGTGAAGGTGTTCTCAAAGTTCATGGAAATCACTCTATCCAGCGATATGGGGCTTTCCTTTGGCAGTTTGCTACTAAAGAACCTCGGTTTTCGCTGGAGAAAACCTACAGAAACTGCTCGAATTGGCCGGGTCGGCGAGCAGCCGAGCCCAGTGGGTGGGCAATCGCTAGCCTTAGACCATGGATTTCCCGTTCAGCTCAAAATTAGCCAGTCGATTCGAATTCGTGACCGAAACCGGCTCGACCAATGCCGACCTGATGGCCGATTTCAAGGATGCCCCGGATTTTGCCGTGCTGGTAGCCGGCTACCAAAGCGCCGGTCGCGGCCGATCGGGTCGCTCCTGGGAGGCACCGGCTGGCAGTTCGCTTTTTGTAAGCGTGCTTTTGAAGCCAACCGGAATCGCCGCAACAAGGTTTTCCTGGCTACCGCTTTTGGCTGGCTTGGCTATGGCCAAATCGGTGCAGCAACTTTTGCCTAATAAAGAGGTCAGCCTGAAATGGCCGAACGATGTATTAGTAGGAACCAACAAAATTTCGGGCGTGCTCAGCGAGCTGATTCCAAACCTTAGTGGAGTTGTAGTTGGGGCCGGCCTCAATGTAAAACAACAGCGCGCTGATCTGCCGATCGAAACTGCAACTTCGTTAACCATTGAAGGCAGCGAGGCAGACCTTGATGTCGCGCTCGCCGCGTACTTGAGCAATCTGCGTGAACTTTATGAAGCATTTGTGGCCAACAACGGAGATGCGGTCGCATCCGGACTACGTGCCGCGGTGATCGAAAACTGCTCTACCTTAAATCGCGGTGGCAAATCTAGAGTGCGAGCCATTTTGCCTGGAGATAAAGAAATTCTTGGCGATGCCGTCGGCATAGATGACACCGGCCGCTTGATTTTGCAACCAGACGGCGGTGCCGAACTGATGCCAGTTGCTGCCGGAGATATTGTGCATTTGCGACACAATTAATTTGATGAGTTTTGTATCGGAACAACGTATAGCGCGGATGCGTCCACGCGGCGGAAAATTATTTTTTCCGATGGCTTTGCTATTCGCGGTGAGCTTTGCGCTTTCGTTTCTTTACGGGCGTTTCGTCGAGCAGTGGCAAGTAATAACCATGTGGTCGGTAGCCGGCGCACTTGTTATTTTGTTTTGGCTCATTCCCTTGTTGCGCTGGTCCGGAACTTTCTTGGAAGTGACAACAACAAGGGTTATTTATCGCGCAGGGATTTTTGGAAGTCATCGAATCGAAATTCCACTTGCGCAAATTACTAATGTTGAGCTCACCCCTCGGCGCACTTTTACGATCATCGCTAACGGCATGGAGCCAACGGTGATAGCTGGAATCGGAAAGCACAAAATCGTGGCCACAGAGATCGATCGCCTAGCCGCGGCAATTTAGCCCTCGCTAAACTAGTTGTCATGCCAGCCAAAACCGCACCCCGAGTAGGAGTAATCGGTGGCGGGCAGTTGGCCCGAATGATGACTGTTCCGGCAATCAACCTAGGTGTAGACATCAAGGTTTTGGCTGAAACCGAGGGCTCATCGGCAGCTCTCGCGGCCAGCATGGTTGGCGATTACAACCAACTCGACGTGGTCAAAAAATTTGCGGCCACGGTAGATGTAATAACTTTTGATCACGAACACGTGCCGTTGGCAATATTGCGCGAACTCGAAACAAGCGGTGTCAACGTTCAGCCTCCGAGTAGTGCACTAGCTTTTGCACAAAATAAATTGCACATGCGCCAAAAACTTTCTGACCTTGGTTTACCAATGCCGGCCTGGGCGGAAATTAAAACAGCCAACGATTTATATGAATTTATTTCTCAAAATGGCGGAGTCGCAATTTTAAAAACTCCAATCGGCGGATACGACGGCAAAGGTGTTCGAGTAGTTAGATCTGCGGCTGACGCAAGTGACTGGCTACAAAAAATTTCCGATTTCGGCGGCAGCCTACTTGCCGAAGAAAAAGTTGACTTCGTGCGCGAACTCGCGCAGCTCAGCGCCCGCAGACCAAGCGGCGAATTTAGAGCTTGGCCCTTAGTCGAGACCATTCAAGAAAATGGCGTTTGCGCAACCGTGCTTGCCCCGGCACCAAATGCTTCGACTAAAACTTTGATCGCCACCGAAGAGATTGCAAGAAGCGTTGCCGAAGGGCTCGGAGTAACCGGCGTGTTAGCGGTCGAATTATTCGAAGCGCGCGACGGAAGAATCTTGATCAACGAATTGGCAATGCGACCACACAACTCCGGTCACTTCAGCATCGAAGGTTCCACCACGAGCCAATTCGAACAACACATCCGTGCAGTTTTAGACCTGCCGCTTGGGTCAACTGAGTCGCGCGCGAAACATGCGGTGATGGTAAATCTGCTCGGAGTCGACGCCAGCAATAACTTTTTCGAAAACTATTCGAAGGTGCTTGAGTTACACCCGATGGCGAAGATTCACAACTACGGCAAGGGCGCACGCGCTGGTCGCAAAATGGGGCACGTAACCGTGATTTCCGATTCGGCCGATCAGGCGCTGGCCGAGGCAAAAGCCGCTGCAGCCGTTTTGCTACGGGGATAAATAAACCGCCTTCGGTAAAATTTGAGGGTCGCCGTAATAAAAGGAGTCCCAATGTCTAAGCCAGTTGTTGGCGTTGTAATGGGTTCAGACTCCGACTGGACTGT
>JBJTNR010000053.1:0-2849 GCA_046074145.1 Rhodoluna sp. | reverse complement strand
CGCAGCAACAATACTGTCTGCTGCCGATTTGAATTCTTTGCCATTGATAGCAACCGGGCGACCCTGTCGGAAAGCAACGGTTACGTCTTCGGTCTTAATATCGACCGATGAATCCCAGAATTTCACACCCATGATTGGCTCAACGATTTCAAACGAAGTGTCTAGCTGTTCAAGAGACTTTGCCTCGTGAGTAGCGCCAAGCATGTTGGCGTCTGTTGAATAAGCCTTTTCCTTGGATGCACGATAAGGCAGCTTGCGCTCCTGCAACCATTCCGACATTTCGTGGCGACCGCCGAGTTCGTTTACGAAGTCTGCGTCGAGCCAAGGCTTGTAAATTCGCAGGTTTGGGTTGGCGAGTAATCCGTAGCGGTAAAAACGTTCGATGTCGTTACCTTTATAAGTAGAGCCATCACCCCAAATTTCAACGCCGTCTTCTCGCATTGCGCGAACCAAAAGAGTTCCGGTGACGACGCGACCAAGTGGAGTGGTGTTGAAATAAACCTTGCCGCCGGTTCGAATATGGAATGCGCCACAAGCTAACGCGGCTAGACCTTCTTCGGCGAGCGATTCGCGACAGTCGACCAAGCGGCCGGCTTCGGCACCATAAACGCCCGCGCGATCAGGAATCGAATCGATGTCGTCTTCGTCGTATTGACCGAGGTTGGCGGTGTAGGCATAAGGGATCGCACCCTTTTCGCGCATCCAGGCAACAGCAACAGAAGTGTCGAGGCCACCCGAAAATGCGATGCCGACTTTTTCGCCAATCGGCAAAGATGCAAGAACCTTAGTCATGAATACCAGCCTACCGAAGGGCTATAAAGCACTGGCGCCGAGGTCGACTCCTAGAAATTCTGAAACAACTTCGACCACTAGTTTGTGGTCCTCGCGCTGAGGCAAACCCGAGACGGTGATGGTACCGACGACTCCCGAGCCAGTTACTCGAACGGGAAAACAACCTCCGTGCGGCGCATAGTCGCGCAGCGCCAAACCGGTGCGCTCAAGGATGTTTTCACCGAGAGCCTGCTTCAAGCCAACGACAAACGAACTCGTGTGCAGCAGGTTAACGAGATTGCGCTTGCGCCTTGCCCAGTCGGCATTAGTCGGTGCGGTTCCAGGCATCGCGCTGAAAAATAGACAATCGTCACCCTTGCGAATGTCGATTGAAACACTCTGACCACGACTTGCCGCACGTTCGCGAATTGTGCTGCCAATCGTCCATGCGGTGCCTTCATCGAAGGCAGCAAAATGCAGGATTTCTTCTTGACGTTGGGCTTTGGCTAGGTCGGCTTTGATTGCATCGGTCATGCATCAAGACTAGGCGAGCGGGCCCTTATGAAAATGCTCGAAAACCATGTTGGTACGAGTCGAAGCCACGGTCGGTTTATTCGACAAATTCTCAAGCACAAATTCTCGAACGTGGTCGTTGTCTCGCACGGCAAGGTGCACAATGAAGTCTTCGGCACCGCCTAAGAAAAATACCTGGATGACCTCGGGCAGCGAGCGCATTTCATCCATGAAGTCCGATAAAGAGGAACGAGCTCCGGCTCGCAGGGTTACCGAAATCAGCACCTGGCTGCCCAAGCCGATGGCCGCCGGATTAACATCGGCCATAAAGCCATTGATCACACCCTTGGTCACCAGCGCTCGAACCCTGGCGATGCATGTCGACTGGGCAATCCCAGTCTCGGCGGCTAGGTCGGCATTGGTCATGCGAGCATTAGCGCTGAGCAGGCGAATGAGTTCGTGGTCGACCTCGTCGAGCTCAACCGGTAGATTCTTCGAAACCATTGCGGTAATCACCTCAATTTCTGAATATATTAACTAAATTAGTCCATTTTCCGCAGAATCTTCGGAATTTACCCGAATGTAACGAAACTCATGCACGATTGACCTAGTTTCCTAGTGTTTCAAAGAGCGAAAAGGGCCAAAATCATGAAGATCGGCATTCCTACCGAAATCAAGAACAACGAAAACCGCGTCGCAATTACTCCGGCCGGTGTTCACGAGTTGGTTCGTCGTGGCCACGAGGTGTTTATCCAGGGCGGTGCTGGCGAGGGCTCGGGTTTTGCCGACTTCGATTACATCGAACAAGGTGCAATCACCATGGTGACTGCCGAAGAAATTTGGAAGACCGCCGACATGGTGCTCAAAGTCAAAGAGCCGATTGCCAGCGAATACTCGTTGATGCGCAAAGACCAGGTGCTATTCACTTACCTGCACCTTGCCGCTTCTCGCGAATGCACCGATGCGCTTTTGAAATCAGGAACCACCGGCATCGCATATGAAACCGTTCAGCTGCCTAACCGTTCATTGCCGCTGTTGCAGCCGATGAGCGAAGTTGCCGGAAGACTCTCTGCGCAAATTGGTGCCAATCAACTTATGTCGACCGAAGGTGGTCGCGGTGTGCTGATGGGTGGAGTGCCAGGTGCGCCTAAAGCCAAGGTTGTCGTAATCGGTGGCGGTGTAGCCGGCGAGAACGCAGCAACGGTGGCACACGGCATGCAAGCCGACGTGACGGTTATTGATGTGTCTCTGCCGAAGTTGCGCGAAATTGATGCGCGTTTTGGTGGAACGATTCGCACCCGAGTTTCAACCTCACTTGAAATCACTGAGCAACTTCGCGATGCAGATTTGGTAATTGGATCAGTTTTGATTCCGGGCGAGAAGGCTCCAAAGCTTGTCACCAAAGAAATGGTGCGAAACATGAAGCCAGGATCAGTTCTGGTTGATATCGCAATCGATCAGGGTGGTTGCTTTGAGGGCTCAGTGCCGACCACGCACGACAACCCGACCTACAAGGTTCACGACAGCATCTATTACTCGGTGGCAAACATGCCGGGTGCAGTTCC
>JBJTNR010000052.1:0-8385 GCA_046074145.1 Rhodoluna sp. | reverse complement strand
CGATGAATTTCGTCGATGAATAAAACTTCACCCGGAACAAGTGATGAAAGAATTGCTGCCAAATCGCCGGCATGCTGCACAGTTGGACCGCTTGTCACCCTCAACGGTTGGTTACTTTCATGCGCGACGATCATTGCAAGCGTCGTTTTACCTAGACCCGGCGGGCCAGCAAGCAGAATGTGATCAGGTGTTCGTGACTGAATTTTTGCCGCGTTCAAAAGCAAGCTCATTTGTTCACGCACTTTGGATTGACCGACAAATTCAGAAAGGCTGCGAGGTCGAAGAGCAGATTCGAAAGCCAAATCGTTTTCGCTCGAAATTGAATCGGTCAATTCACTCATCAGAAACCCCAATTGACTTGGCCTTGCCTAGTCGCGCCAATGCAAGCTTCAGAAGTTCCCCTTCAGAAATTGACTCCGAAGTATCTTTGGTAATTTGCATTACAGCGTCTCGTGCGGTCTTCTCATTCCAACCAAGGCTCATGAGTGCATCCAATACTTCAGCCGATGCGGAGGAAACAGCCTTGATGTTCGCATTTGGTGCAACCGATGCAAATTTGCCGGCTAGGCTAACGCAAATTAGTTTTGCTGTCTTAGGCCCGATGCCCGATACCGCCTTGAATGCGGCGTCATTATTTAGCGAAACAGCCTGAGCTATTTCGTCAATTGACATTGACGCCAGGATAGCCTGTGCGGATTTAGGTCCAACTCCCGAGACCGTGCGTAATATTTCGAAAGTCGAATGCTCTTCTGGACTAGCAAACCCAAAGAGGATAAAGGCGTCTTCGCGGATAACCGTTGCGATGTGAATAAAGATTTCTTCGTTTATTTTCCAGTTCTGAGGCTTCGCAACTTGAACCGAATATCCAACGCCATGCACGTCGACAACAATTGAATGTCCATCCAGGGACAAGACAGTTCCGCGTAGTGAAGCAATCACCGATTAAGACTAACTAACGCCACTTCTTTTTACTTGCGGCACGCTCAGCCGTCATCCAGGCTTTCTGCGCCGGCGTTATTTCAGATTCATCACCATTGATGTCAATCGGAACGGACTTCCATGACCGACAAATCGCGATTGCTAGGGCGTCTGCGGCATCAGCAGGTGAAGGAATTTCAGCTAAACCAAGAATCTTTGCAACCATTTGACCAACTTGATTTTTATTTGCTCGCCCGCTACCCGTTACGGCTGCTTTTACTTCGGTTGGAGTATGCAACGAAATTGGAATCCGATGTTTATTGGCTAACATCAACACAACTCCGCTGATTTGCGCGGTGCCCATAACGCTTTTCAAATTTTGCTGTGAAAAAACTCGTTCAAGGGCGATTACTTCAGGCTTGTGTTTGACAATTAGATCCTCGAGTTGGACGGCAATCAAACCGATTCGCGCCGACAGCTCTTCACTAGGTTCGCTTCGATAAGTATCTACAAGGATCAAGGAAACCCTGCGAGAAGGCATGCTATCCACAAGTCCAACACCGCATCGCGTTAATCCCGGATCAATGCCAAGTACTCGCAAATCTAATCCTGTTCTAGTTCAGCAAGCACTTCCGCCGAGATGTCCAAATTTGAATAAACGTTCTGAACATCATCCTGGTCTTCAAGTGCATCAATAAGCGCAATTGATTTTCTCGCGGTGTCAGCGTCGACCTGAAGTGGCATTGATGAAATAAATTCAACGTCGGCACTTTCGTAATCAATGCCGGCAGCCTGCAGCGCAGTTCTAACGGCTACCATGTCATTCGGTTCGGTAGTAAGCACGAATTGATCTCCGCGGTCTTCAATGTCGTCAACGCCAACTTCGATCACTGCTTCGAGAATTGAATCCTCTGAAGCGTTTTCAGTTTTAGCAACAACGATTACGCCCTTACGACTGAATTGGTACGAAACACTGCCCGGATCTGCCATGGTTCCACCGTTACGGGAAACCGCAAGTCGCACTTCGGCCGCAGCGCGATTCTTATTATCGGTGAGACATTCGATCATTATCGCTACGCCATTCGGTCCGTAGCCCTCATACATGATGTTTTGATACTCGACAGCCTCGCCACCTACGCCGGAACCTCGTTTAATGGCTCGATCAATGTTGTCGTTTGGTAGCGAACTCTTACGACCTTTTTGCACGGCATCGTAAAGAGTTGGATTACCGTCAAGGTCGGGACCACCGATACGAGCAGCAACTTCGATGTTCTTAATTAGTTTCGCGAACAGCTTTGCTCGACGACCATCAATAACGGCTTTTTTATGTTTGGTGGTTGCCCATTTGGAGTGACCAGACATTTTTCTCCTTGGTGAAAAATCAAATCTCTAATGATTCTAGATGAATGGAATTTAAGCCTTATTAACCATGTCGACAAATAGTTCATGGATTCGGGTTTCGCCAGTTACCTCGGGATGGAAGCTAATTCCGAGTTTGTTGCCCGACCTAACCCCAACTATGCGTTCATCAGGCAATCTACAAAGAACTTCGATGTTGGGTCCTACGCGTTCAACAATCGGAGCCCTAATGAACGCCGCATGAATCAGCGGCCCAGGTATTCCTGCAAATGGTAAATCTGTTTCGAAAGAATCGATTTGATTTCCAAATGCATTTCTTCGTACTGAAACGTTCAGACCACCAAATCCACTCTGACCCGGAATACCGTCGATGATCTCATCGGCGAGCATGATTAAACCCGCACAAGTTCCAAAAACGGGTAACCCTTCAGCTATCTTTCGACGAATCGGTTCAAACAAGTTGTATGCAACCGCCAACTTTTGCATAACTGTAGATTCGCCACCCGGAATAATTAGTCCGGCAATTGAATTCAGTTCGTCTGGTCTGCGAACCTCGATAGAATCCGTGCCAATTGAACTTAGAACTTGGATGTGTTCCCGAAAATCTCCTTGGAGCGCGAGAACTCCGATGGTCATTTTTTACCAGCCGCGTTCAGCCAACCGGTGCGGAGCCGGTAAATCACTTACGTTAATGCCAACCATCGCTTCGCCGAGTCCGCGGCTAACTTCTGCAAGCACATCGGCATCGTTATAAAAAGTAGTAGCTTTTACAATTGCCTTTGCACGTGCTGCAGGATTTCCCGATTTAAAGATTCCAGAACCTACAAAGACGCCGTCGGCACCCATTTGCATCATCAATGCCGCGTCGGCTGGAGTTGCAACTCCACCAGCTACAAACATAACGACTGGAAGTTTTCCGGTAGCGGCAACCTCACGAACTAATTCATAAGGAGCCTGGAGTTCTTTTGCGGCAACGTAAAGTTCATCTTCACGCTTCGATGAAAGATTCGCGATCTCGCTTGAGATAGTGCGTATATGCTTCATCGCCTCTGAAACATCGCCCGTGCCGGCTTCGCCTTTTGAACGGATCATCGCAGCTCCCTCGGTGATACGACGAAGTGCTTCACCTAAATTGGTAGCTCCGCAAACAAAAGGAACATTAAATTTCCATTTGTCGATGTGATTCACGTAATCTGCCGGACTGAGAACTTCGGATTCATCGATGTAATCAACCTTTAGAGATTGCAAAATCTGAGCTTCTACGAAATGCCCAATACGGGCTTTTGCCATTACAGGAATAGAAACGGCTTTGACAATGCCGTCAATCATGTCGGGGTCGCTCATTCGAGAAACGCCGCCCTGTGCACGAATGTCAGCTGGTACTCGCTCGAGCGCCATAACGGCAACTGCGCCCGCATCTTCCGCAATTTTGGCTTGATCTGGGGTGACCACATCCATGATTACGCCGCCCTTTAGCATTTCTGCCAAACCGCGTTTAACTAAGGGGGTGCCAGTGGAATTTGAATTCTGAGAATTGCTCATGCTTCGATTCTAAACCAGAGAAAAATTGCACAACTTAACTATTTGAAACAGTTGGCCATACAGAAGCAATGTCCTGACGAACTTCGCCCAAGAGACGAGGTAGCGCTTTGGTTTCGGCGATGATTGGAAAGAAATTTGCGTCATTTCGCCAACGAGGAATAACGTGCTGATGTAGGTGTCCGGCGATGCCGGCTCCGGCAACTTCGCCTTGGTTCATGCCGATATTGAAACCGTGAGCCCCGGACGCTTTCTTGAGTGCTTGCATTGACTGCTGCGTGAGCAAGCCAATTTCGGCAACCTCTTCAGGCGTTGCCAAATCATAGGTTGAAATGTGGCGGTAGGGGCAAATCAAAAGGTGGCCGGAATTATATGGAAATAAATTCAACAATACGTATGCGTGCTTTCCGCGATGCACGATAAGCGCTTCTTCGTCAGTTTTATTTATGGCCAAGCAAAATGGGCACTCGTGATCCTCTGGTTGCTGCCCATGTTGGATGTATACCAGGCGATGGGGCGTCCATAAATGTTGAAAAGCGTTAGGCGCACCTGCGATATCGGATGAATTTTCGATTGAACTCATCAAACTTGAACCTTGTCGGAAATTGCCTTAACGATGCGATCAATTGCCTGCGCTACCGGTATTCCATTTTCTTGTGAACCATCGCGGAAGCGGAAGGAAACAGCTTTATTGTCACGATCTTCCCCACCTGCAATTAACATGAATGGCACTTTATCTTTAGTGTGATTGCGAATCTTTTTCTGCATGCGATCGTCGGAGTCATCGACAAACACTCTCACACCGCGATTTCTTAGCTGATCGGCAATTTCATGAAGGTAATCAGAAAATTCATCAGCAATAGGAATTCCAACTGCTTGCACCGGTGACAACCATGGCGGGAAATGGCCAGCGTAGTGTTCCGTAAGTACACCAAAGAATCGTTCGATTGAACCGAATAGGGCACGGTGAATCATTACCGGACGTTGCTTCGTTCCATCGGCTGCCGTGAATTCAAGTTCAAACCTTTCAGGCAGGTTGAAATCGAGTTGGATCGTTGACATTTGCCAAGTGCGGCCAATTGCATCTCTCGCTTGAACCGAAATTTTCGGACCATAAAAAGCAGCTCCGCCTGGATCTGGAACTAATTCAAGTCCAGAAGCCGCGGCAACGCGCTGCAATGTTTCGGTTGCACGTTCCCAAATTTCATTGCTTCCAACAAATTTTGGGTTGCCTTCTTCCTTCGTAGAAAGTTCAAGGTAAAAGTCATCAAGCCCGTAGTCGCGAAGTAGTCCAAGAACAAACCCAAGTACGTCGGTTAATTCTTTCTCCATGTTTTCAGGTGCAACAAAAAGGTGTGCGTCGTCTTGGGTCATTCCTCGAACTCTAGTTAGTCCATTTAGAACTCCGGATTTTTCATATCTATATACGCTTCCGAATTCGAACATTCGCAATGGCAAATCTCGATAAGACCTGGCTTGCGATTTGAAAATTAGAATATGGAACGGGCAGTTCATCGGTTTCAGGTAATAGTCCTGGCCCGGTTTACGTACAATTCCGGATTCGTCTACTTCTTCATCCATCTTCATTGGCGGGAACATGCCGTCGGCATACCAAGCCAAGTGGCCCGAAATTTCGAAAAGATTAGATTTCGTGATGTGCGGTGAATAAACGAAGTCGTAACCTGATTCCTCGTGACGTTTGCGACTGTAATCCTCCATGACACGACGCATGATTCCACCTTTCGGATGAAATACTGCGAGTCCCGAACCAATTTCGTCAGGGAACGAAAACAAGTCAAGTTCTTGCCCAAGTTTGCGGTGATCGCGGCGAGCCGCTTCTTCTAATCGCTCTTGATGAGCCTTCAGTTCATCTTTAGATGGCCAGGCCGTTCCATATACGCGTTGAAGTTGCTTATTGTTTTCGTTTCCTCGCCAATATGCTGCAGCCGTGCGAGTCAGTGCGAAGCCATTTCCAATCATTCGAGTATTTGGTAGATGAGGTCCGCGACAAAGATCTTTCCAAATTGTTTCACCCGATTGCGGATCGACGTTGTCGTAAATAGTTAATTCACCAGCCCCGACTTCAGCTGAGCCTTCGCCAACATCTGAGCCTTTAAGATCGATCAGCTCAATCTTGTACGGTTCATTGGATAGTTCAGTTTTCGCTTCTGCATCGTTGGTTATTCGACGAACAAATCGCTGACCGGAACGAATAATTCGCTCCATTGCTTTTTCAATTTGCTTAACGACTTCGGGAGTAAATGGCTCTTCGACATCGAAGTCGTAATAGAAACCGTCTTTTATCGGAGGACCAATGCCCAACTTCGCTTGCGGATTGATGCTCTGCACGGCTTGTGCCAAAACGTGTGCTGTCGAATGTCGAAGAATATCTAAACCGTCCGGTGAGGAAATTGTTACTCCCTCGATGACGTCACCCTCAGCCACTACATGAGCTAAATCTCTTAAATTTCCATTGACTCGCATGGCAACGATTGATCTATCGGTAAAGAGTTTGAAGCCATCGTCCCCAGGCTGAGCCTCGATAGCAACGCCATCGACTTCTAACTTCATGGAAAACTCGCAAACTTCTTTTTCAAGAGAACAATTTCCTCAATTCTATGGTTCTGACTAAGGCGTGCCTTGCTGGACTTGATGCTGTTTCTAGGGTTTTCTATATTCCATGACATCAAACCGACAATTAAAACTTGATGAAGCAGTTATGGCAAGCCAAGAATTTCAAAGAACCGCTATGGCTGCACGCCTAAATTGGCTTAGAGCTGGCGTACTGGGCGCGAATGACGGAATCGTTTCGACAGCCGGTTTGGTCATGGGTGTTGCCGGTGCAACAACTGATTCTTCTGCAATTTTGATTGCTGGAGTAGCTGGACTTGTTGCTGGTTCGATTTCGATGGCCGGTGGCGAATACACCTCTGTGAGTGCACAACGCGATAGTGAACGCGCGGCCTTAGAAATTGAAAGAAAAGAACTTGCCGAAAACCCAGAAATGGAACTTCGTGAGCTTGCTTGGTTTTATGAACAAAAAGGACTCTCGCTCGAATTAGCAACCAAAGTCGCAAAAGAATTAACTGCTAAAGACGCTCTTAAGGCACACGCAGAAGCGGAGCTGGGTATCGACTCCGAACAACATGTAAGTCCAACCCATGCAGCCCTCGCATCCTTTGTGGCTTTTGCTGGTGGGTCACTTCTACCCCTGCTAGCTGTTACTGGGCCGTGGATCAACGCCCGAATTCCAGTAACAGTTGCTGCCGTCGTTGCCTCATTAGCTATCACTGGATATGTGGGCGCAAAAATTGGTGGAGCGAAATCAACCAAAGCAATAATTCGAAACGTAGTTGTCAGTTTGTTGACCATGGGTATCACTTATGGAATTGGTCTACTGGTAGGTACATCGCTTTAGTTGCGACTCGGCCGAAAACCGCAAGTCGGGCCTGAGGTTTCAATTTGGTTATGCTGGATTCGTGACTAAGCCGCAGAAATTCGATGTCGTTCTTGTGGGCGGCGGAATTATGAGTGCCACTCTCGGCACTTTTCTAAAACTTCTAAACCCCGCCTTTTCAATCAAAGTTTTCGAACGTTTACCCGCTCCGGCGTTAGAAAGCAGTAATGCCTGGAACAATGCCGGCACCGGTCACGCGGCACTTTGCGAACTTAACTACATGCCAGATACGGCCGACGGAAGCCTGCCTTCCGCGGGTAAAGCGGTCTCTATCAATGAACAATTTCAGCTAAGTCGCCAGTTCTGGTCTTACTTAGTTGAAGTGGGTGTTCTGGGTGAGCCAGGTAATTTCATCAATTCGATTCCGCATATGACTTTCGTTCGAGGCGAAAAAGATGTTGATTACCTTGCGCGTCGCTTTGAAGTTCTCAAAAATGAACCTCTGTTTGCCGGAATGGAATTTAGCAAAGACCGAACTCAAATAGCGCAATGGGCACCGCTTTTGATGCAAAACCGCAGCGATAACGATCCGTTAGCCGCAACGCGAATAACTTCAGGTACCGACGTGGATTTTGGTTCGATTACGCGCCAGATGTTCGATTGGTTGCGCCAACAGGGGGTATCAGTTTCTGCTGGAACCGAAGTTAAGGGTCTAATTCGTAAAAGCGACAAGAGTTGGAACATTCGGTATCTTGATGTCGAGTCAGGGCGAAGTGAATACGTAGATGCAAAATATGTATTCGTAGGAGCCGGAGGTTGGGCCCTGAAACTTTTGCAGAAATCTGGAATTCCAGAGGCATCTGGATATGGCACCTTTCCAGTTGGTGGTCAATGGCTACGCACCGATAAACCCGAACTTGTTAAGCAGCACCAGGCCAAGGTTTACAGCCAAGCGTCGGTTGGAGCACCACCGATGTCTGTACCTCATTTAGACACACGCGTTATCGATGGAAAAACTTCGTTACTTTTTGGTCCCTACGCCACGGCGAATCCAAAATTTCTTAAGAATGGCTCGCTGTTTGACCTCCCGTCGTCGCTTCGTTTTGCCAACCTGGTGCCTTACATTTCAGTTGGGTTAAGAAGTTTTTCTTTGATTAAGTACTTAATTGGTG
>JBJTNR010000051.1:0-10283 GCA_046074145.1 Rhodoluna sp. | reverse complement strand
CTGCACCAGGACCGCCCGGACGAGCGAACCCACCAGGTGCACCACCTGGAGCGCCGCCACCAAAACCGGCACCACTACGAGGTGCACCAGAAAATCCACCAGGTCGCGCTCCACCGAAACCAGCACCAGAACCTGCGCCACCAGGACGACCTGCACCGCGAGGACCACCGGTTGCACCAGCACCCGCTGGTCTACCCGCGCCACCAGTTGGACGATTTGCACCTGGTCGACCCATGCCCTGCGAAGGTGCGAATGGATTATTGCCTGGTCTAGAAACCGGACGAGGAATCCCCATTCCCTGTGCCGATGCAAATGGGTTGTTTCCTGGACGAGGAATTCCTGGTGTAGAAGAAGTAGAAGCTGGTTTACTCGCGGCAGGCGTAGTTGGTGCAGCCGGCGCAGCAGGAGTTGCGCTCGCAGGAGCAGCGGTTTCAGATTCGGCCGCAACTTTTTTAGCAGCCGGTTTCTTAGCGGTTGGTTTTTCGGCTGCAGCTTCTGCAGCTTCCGCCGGTGCGACATCATCCGAAGTTGCTTTTGCAGCGGTCTTTTTAGCCGGTGCCTTTTTAGGAGCCTCTTCTTTAGGCTTTGCGTCTGGGAATGCTTCGCGAAGTTTTTTTGCAACCGGCGGAGCGATCGTTGATGATCCGCTCTTTACGAATTCGCCGAGTTCTGCAAGTTTTGCCAAAGCTACTTTGGAATCGATTCCAAGTTCTTTGGCGATATCGTACACGCGTGGTAGCGCCACTTTTTCTCCTGTCTGGGGCCAACCCCAGGACAGGGCAGGCCGTTAAAGCTGTTGGGTACTCATTTCGAGCTACTCATTTTTTGCCAACATCGTTTCTGCCTGTTCTTTAGTAATTACAAGACCCGTTGCATCAAACTGTTTTGAAAGTTTGAGCGCTCGGCTAAAAGCTTTGCGCTCGATTGCCAATTCAAGACATTTCGAACTTGGATGTATCCACGCTCCACGACCGGGCATCGATTTTTGTTCATCGAAAATCAAAGAATATGATTTTTCAACAACTCTCAATAGATTCGCTCGATCTGAACGCTGGCGACAACCAACGCAGGTTCGATTCATTCTAACCCCTGGATCGGCCTTAGGCATAGGGGCTATTCGTCTTCGAGAATGCTGTCCGGCTGAATATCGATCTTGGCGCCGGTGAGTTTTGCCGCCAGTCGGGCGTTCTGCCCCTCTTTTCCAATCGCTAATGAAAGCTGGAAATCTGGCACTAGGACTCGAACCGAGCGGGTGGCCGCATCGAGCATGAAAGAATCCGAAACCTTGGCCGGCGAAAGAGCCTGCGAAACGAAGGCCGGCAAATCATCACTGAAATCAACGATGTCAATTTTCTCATCATTAAGCTCTGCCTGAACGGCACGAACGCGCTGGCCAAGTTCACCAATGCACGAACCCTTGGCGTTCACGCCAGGTTCGTGAGCCCGAACCGCAATCTTGGTGCGGTGACCAGCTTCGCGAGCAAGTGAAACAATCTCGACCACGCCGCTGGCAATCTCAGGAACTTCGAGAGCAAATAGCTTTCGCACCAGTGATGGGTGCGTGCGCGAAACGGTTACCTGAGGTCCACGTGTTCCCTTATTTACTGCGGTGACATAAACGCGAATGCGCTTGCCGTGCGCATAATCTTCGCCCGGAACCTGTTCTTCGGGAGGCATTATTGCTTCGATTGTGCCGAGATCGACGTAAACCATGTAAGGCTTTGGCCCCTGTTGAATTACTCCGGCGACGATGTCACCTTCTTTGCCTTTGAACTCGCCCAGCAAACTTTCGTCGTTGATTGCACGAATGCGCTGTGCGATAACTTGCTTCGCTGCTCCGGCGGCAATTCGGCCAAAGTTTTCTGGAGTAACTTCTTTTTCGCCGGATTGGTTTCCTTCTTCGTCGACGATTGGTTCAAAGATCGAAACGTGGCCAGAAGTTTTGTTTAGCACGGCACGAGCAGGTTCGTGATTGCCAATGTGTTTGTGATATGCCGCGAGAATTGCGGCTTCGATTACATCTACGAGTTCATTAAACGGAATTTCAGCTTCGCGCTCGAGGGTTTTTAAAACACTTAGATCGATATCCATCTGATACCTCCTCGGCCGGTAGTTAAGTTGTCAGCTTTTTATAATTTCAGCTACTGCCGATTCTAGCGCTACCGCGCGGCGTTCGCCCGAGCGCCTATCCCAGAGGTCAACTTCACCTTGTTCAAGGCCCTTACCAATAATTACAATCTGCGGAACACCAACGAGTTCGGCATCGCCGAATTTAACTCCAGGGCTAACTTTTGCGCGGTCATCCAAAATTACCGACTTACCCTTTGCTTCTAATTCGAGTGCAAACTTTTCAGCTGTTTCGTAAACGCTGTCGTCTTTTCCGGCTGCAACTACATAAACATCAGCTGGTGAAACTGCAGCTGGCCAAATCAAGCCCTTGTCGTCACGATTGGCTTCGGCCAAAACCGCAACCAGGCGAGTTACGCCAATTCCATATGAACCCATTGTCACGGTAACCAACTTGCCGTTTTCATCGAGCACTTTAAGATCAAGTGCTTCGGCGTACTTTCTACCAAGTTGGAAGACATGTCCGATTTCGATTCCACGAGCAAGCTCTAATTCACCTGAACCGTCTGGCGCCTGGTCGCCCGCTCGCACCTCTGCAATGTCGGCGGTGCCATCGGCTTCGAAGTCGCGCCCTTTTACTAGGTCGAAGACATGCTTTTCAGATTCGTTGGCGCCAGTGATCCAAGCCGTTCCCTCAACCACTCGAGGGTCAAGCAGGTAACGAATCTTGGTAGTGCCTTCGGTGCCGAGCACGGTTTTGACTTCACCCTTAGCGCTAATCGCAACTGGCCCGATGTAGCCCTTTACCAATCCTGGATTTTTTGCAAAGTCCTCGTCGGTTGCCGGTTCAACTTCATTTGGTGCGAAAGCTGACTCGGCACGCTTGGCATCGACCTCGCGGTCGCCTGGAATTCCGACGATCACTAGTGAGCGTTTTCCTTCTGGCGAGGTAAGTGCCAGCACGACATTTTTCAAAGTGTCTGCCGCGGTCCACTCGCGTAAATCTGCGCGCTTTACTTTTGCGTTAGCTAGGTCAACCAAAGTTTTAATAGTCGGTGTATTTGGAGAATCGTGAACCACCGCTGAAGGTTGACCTTCGATCGAAATTGATTTCGGCGCAACAGTTTTTACTGCCTCGACGTTCGCCGCATAACCTCCTGCCGAACGCACAAAGGTATCTTCACCGATAGGACTTGGAGATAAAAATTCCTCAGAGGCTGAGCCGCCCATTGCGCCGGCATCAGCTTTTACGATTACGTAATCGACACCTAAGCGCTTAAAAATTCTTTCGTATGCATCGCGCTGTGCTTGATAAGAAGCGCGAAGACCTTCATCGGTGACGTCGAAAGAATAAGCATCTTTCATCACAAATTCACGACCGCGAAGCAAGCCGGCGCGAGGGCGCGCTTCATCGCGATACTTGTTTTGAATTTGATAAAGAGCAAGAGGCAAATCTTTGTAACTCGAATAAAGATCTTTCACCAAAAGCGTGAACATCTCTTCGTGAGTCGGTGCTAATAAGTAGTCTGCTTTTTTGCGATCTTGAAGCCTAAATAAATTGTCGCCATACTCGGTCCAGCGACCCGTCGCCTCGTAAGGTTCGCGAGGCAAAAGAGCCGGAAAGAAAACTTCTTGTGCGCCAGCGGCTGCCATTTCTTCGCGGATGACCTGCTCGATTTTTGCCTTAACGGCAAGCCCCAGAGGTAGCCAACTGTATAGTCCCGCACCGGCCCGGCGAATGTATCCGGCTCGGAGTAAGAGTTTGTGCCCAGCGACATCAGCTTCGGCAGGATCTTCGCGAAGCGTGCGCAAAAAGAGTTGGGACAGGCGAATCGGCATGCGGTCAAGTTTACAAGTAAGGCTTCGTGCCTTAGTTGTCTTGGGCTACTACCACCTGTGGCGAGCCGACAAGTGCCGGGTCCATTGATTCGGCAAGGCGGTTAGCTTCTTCGATTAGCGTTGCGACGATTTCGCTTTCTGGAACCGTTTTTATTACTTCGCCTTTTACGAAAATTTGACCCTTGCCGTTTCCCGAAGCAACGCCGAGATCTGCTTCACGTGCTTCACCGGGACCATTAACTACGCAACCCATAACCGCAACACGGAGTGGAACGGTTAACTTTTCGAGCCCCGCGGTTACATCATTTGCCAATGTGTACACGTCAACCTGTGCGCGCCCACAACTTGGGCAACTCACGATTTCGAGTTTGCGTGGACGAAGGTTAAGTGATTCAAGAATTTGCGAACCAACTTTAATTTCTTCAACCGGTGGAGCCGAAAGCGAAACACGGATAGTGTCGCCTATTCCCTTAGCAAGAAGAGCACCAAATGCAACCGAGGACTTAATTGTTCCTTGAAAAGCCGGACCGGCTTCAGTAACGCCCAAGTGAAGTGGCCAATCACCGCGCTCGGCGAGCATTTCATATGCCTTGACCATAACCACTGGGTCATTGTGTTTCACTGAAATTTTAAAATCGTGAAAGTCGTGTTCTTCAAAAAGCGATGCTTCCCAGACGGCAGACTCGACCAGAGCCTCTGGTGTTGCCTTGCCATATTTTTGCAATATACGCGGATCAAGCGATCCGGCATTTACTCCAATTCGAATTGAGACACCGGCATCTTTTGCTGCCTTAGCAATTTCTCCAACTTTGTCATCAAACTGTCGAATGTTTCCGGGGTTTACTCGGACAGCACCGCAGCCGGCATCGATTGCCTGAAAAACATATTTAGGTTGAAAGTGAATATCGGCAATCACTGGAATTTGTGATTTTCGCGCAATAAGTTGCAAGCGATCTGCATCATCTTGACTTGGCACTGCCACGCGCACAATGTCGCAACCAGAGGCGGTTAGCTCGGCGATTTGTTGCAAAGTTGCATTTACATCTGTGGTTGGAGTGGTGCACATTGATTGAACTGAGATGGGAGCATCGCCACCTACGGCAACTTTGCCAACCATGATCTGACGAGACTTGCGTCTTGGCGCCAAAGTTGGCGGTGGAGTCTTCGGAAGTCCAAGGTTTATTGCCGGCACGGATGCACTCGCTTTCGTCAAGCCAATCTTAAGCGATTGGCTTAGCCAAGTGTGATGGGGTGAATCACGTCAGCGAGAATCAACAGTGCACTCATTGCCATCAGTAGCACAAACACGAACCAGGTGGCTGGCATCAACAAAGCGGTGTCGGCCGGCCCCGGGTCAGGCTTCTTTAGTAATCGGAATAGTCTGCGCTTAGTTGCTTCATAGATTCCGCCGGCAATGTGACCACCATCAAGTGGAAGCAACGGCAGCATATTGAAACCAAAGAGCGCAAAATTCAACGAAGCCAAAATCAGCAAGCCGGTGGAAAGTTTTTCGACCAGGTCGACCGATTTTGCAGCAGCTACCTCACCAGAAATCTGTGCGACTCCGACTACTGAAACTGCGCCATTTGGATTTCTCGGTTGACCGGCAAAAGTTGATGCCGCTACATCCATGAGCTGCTTCGGCAAAGTGACAATCATTTGCCCGACCTGACCAAGAGCAACCGCCGACTTTTGCATCGATTCACCGAGCGAAAGCTGTTTACGTTCGTTGGCAAAGATCAAACCCAAAACCGGACGAGGTTCCATTACTGCGTCTCCCGATGAATCAAGCACTGGGTTTCCGGTGGCGTCTAATTTAACTCGCTGAGCAGAAACCGGAGTTGCCGAAAGTTGAATCTGCTTGCCGTCACGAAGCAACTCCAAAGTTGCCGGCTGACCCGCATTTAGGTTCTGCCCGATTTGTTGCCACTGATTGATCTGCTGGCCGTTTATGGAAATTAATTTGTCGCCAGATTTAATTCCCGCAGCCGATGCCGGCGAGGTTGCATCGCTTGCCGAACATTCCGTTGCTTTAGTCGGGTCGGCAATTATGCAAGGAGCGACTTCTGAAACCGTAGTTCCGATTTGCATTGTTCCAAGCCCCGAGAAAACGGTAAACATGAGAACGACGCCGAGCACCAGATTCATGAACGGACCGCCGAACATGATGATTAGTCTTTTGAGAACCGGCAATTGATAAAACTTGCGATTCGAGTCGGCAGGTGTGATGTGTTCGGCGTGAGCCACGCGAGCTTGCTTAATCATGTCGGCAAAGAATCCGCGACGCGGTTTGCCCTCACGCTTCGCCGGTGGATACATGCCAATCATGCTGATGTAGCCGCCGACGGGAATCAGCTTGATCGCGTAGGTGGTTTCGCCGCGTTTGAATTTAAAAATGGTTGGCCCAAAGCCGATCGCGTAGGTCGGAACCTTTACGCCAAAACGCTTCGCTGGAACCATGTGACCGAGTTCGTGTAAGCCAATTGAAATGCCGATACCAACTGCAATAAAAAGAATTCCGCCGATGTACCAAATAGTGTCAATCATCTAGGCGAACCTAACTTCTTCGGCTGACAATCGGCTGAAATTTATCCACAGCATATTTAGCAGGCCTTAACCATCTGCGCATCAGCTCGTTCGCGCGCCCATTGTTCGGCGGCAAGAACTGACTCCAGAGTCAAATCAGCTTGGGCTTCGTGCGCATCGACCACACGGGAGATGACTTCGACAATTTGATCGAAGCGAATAAGTCCATCATGAAATGCTTCTACCGCTTGTTCGTTCGCTGCGTTATAAACAGCAGGATACGTTTTGCCCGCGGCGCCTACCTGGCGAGCAAGTTTTACCGCGCCAAATACGCGTTCATTGAGAGGTTCAAAATTCCAAGTAGCAGATTTGGTCCAGTCGCATGCCGGAGCAACATTTGGCACGCGATCGGGCCAGGACATTCCCAGCGCGATTGGAAGTTTCATGTTTGGTGGTGATGCTTGGGCAAGCACCGAGCCGTCGACAAATTCGACCATTGAGTGCACTACCGATTGCGGGTGCACTGTCACTTCGATTCGCTCCAGTGGAATATCAAAAAGCAAATGGGCTTCGATTAATTCGAGACCTTTATTAACCATGGTTGCCGAATTTGTGGTTACCACTTTGCCCATGACCCAAGTTGGGTGAGCGAGTGCCGCCGCCGGAGTGACGGTTTGCAATTGCTCGCTGGTGTAACCACGAAACGGGCCGCCCGAAGCTGTCAAAATAAGTTTGCGAACTTCGCTCGACTGGCCGCCAAGCAAGCACTGCGCCAATGCGGAATGCTCGGAATCTACCGGAACAATTTGGCCCGGTGTTGCCGCCTCGGTTACCAGGCGACCGCCCACAATTAAAGACTCCTTGTTGGCTAGTGCCAGAGTTTTTCCGGTGCGAAGTGTTGCCAAGGTTGGCGCCAATCCGATCGAACCTGTGATGCCGTTAACCACGACATCTGCATCCGTGGATTCAATTAATTGCACCGCCGCTTCGGCACCGAGCACCGCGCGATCGACTTTGAAATCTTGTTTTTGTTTTTCGAGCAGTTCGGAATTTTTACCGGCAGCCAAGCCGACTAACTGAAAACGGTCTGGGTTTGCGGCGATTACCTCTAAGGCCTGGGTGCCAATCGAGCCGGTCGAGCCCAGGATGATTACGCGACGCATGGGACAATTCTGCCACGCATCGAGGCTTAGACTTAAGGCATGAGCGAGACCCAAATCGCGCAAGAGCGCAAATTAGTCACTTCAATTCCAGGTCCAAAATCACAGGCAATGCATGCTCGTCGACTCGACGCGGTGTCTGGCGGTGCCGGTGCTGCCCTTCCGGTCTATATCGAACGGGCACACGGTGCAATTTTGGTTGACGTCGATGGCAACCATATCATCGACCTCGGGTCTGGAATCGGTGTAACCACTATTGGCCACACCAACCAGGGCGTAATCGACGCCGTGCAAGAACAGGTCACCAAGGTGACCCACACACTTTTCACCGCAACCCCATATGAAAACTATGTTGAGGTTAGCGAAATTCTAAACAAGCACGTTCCGGGAAACTTTAAAAAGAAGTCTGCTCTGTTTAACTCCGGAGCCGAAGCAGTTGAAAACGCCGTGAAGCTTGCTCGCAAGTACACTCGCAAAAACACAATCGTGGTTTTCGAGCACGCATATCACGGGCGCACGAACCTGACTTTCTCGATGAACTTCAAAAACGCTCCGTATGGAAACGGTTTCGGCCCAACCGCCGCGAGCATTCAGCATGTTCCGATGTCTTATCCATTCCAAGATCCAGATGGCATGACCGGCGAAGAAGCAGCGCAACGCGCAATCACCTGGATGGAAAAGCGCGTCGGCGCAGAAGACCTAGCCGCAATTTTCATCGAACCAATTCAAGGTGAGGGTGGCTTCATTGTTCCGGCAAAGGGATTCCTAAAAACCATAAGCGCGTGGGCGAAAGCCAACAACGTCGTAATGGTTGCCGACGAGGTTCAGTCGGGTATCGCACGAACCGGTAAATGGTTCGCCAGCGAATGGGAAGAAGGTTTCGAACCTGACCTACTAACCATCGCAAAGGGAATCGCCGGCGGAATGCCAATCTCTGCGGTTACCGGTCGCGCCGAAATCATGGATGCGTCACACCCTGGCGGAATGGGTGGAACCTTTGGTGGAAACCCTGTTTCTGCGGCAGCTGCGGTTGCAGTACTCAAGCAGATCGAAGCCGGCGGAATCATCGAGCGCGCTACCGAGATCGAAAAGATTTTGGTTCCAAAGCTAAATGAACTAAAGGCAAAGTATCCGGTGCTCGGCGATGTTCGCGGACGTGGCGCAATGATTGCAATCGAATTTGTTGAACCAGGCACCAAGAAGCCGAACAAGGCTGCGGTTGATGCCGTCGTAAAGCACATGCACTCAAACGGAATTTTCGTTTTGACTGCCGGTTTGCACTACAACATCATTCGTTTCTTGCCACCACTGGCAATCTCAGATGCCCTGCTAAACGATGCCCTTGCGGTGCTCGAAGAAGGTCTCAAGCAAATCTAAATTGCACAAAAAACTCCCCCTAGACTGAAAAGTCAGGGGGATTTTTTTTGAATACTAAATCTGAAGTTTCATTTCTTGATCAACTGGCATCGGCTTTCGCGCTGGCTTCGACGCTTTTTTTACCGGTTGCAATCGCCTGGTTCAATAGCGTGCCCGCCGCCAACGGACCTCAGTGGGTTCTATACGCAATCGCCGAAGCAATCATTCTGGTAGCGATTTTCGTGGTCGCCTTTCCGATCGAACGATTTCTGATCAAGCCTCAGTACTCAGCGATTCACGCAGCTGGTTACTACTTCTTGGTGTTTGGTGGAATATTTTTGCTGGCAATCGCATTCGGGCGAATGTTTGCCGGTTCATCGATCTGGTTTATTTACGCGGTAGTAATTTATGTCAGCGCTATTGGCGGAATTATCGCCATCATCGCGAGACTCGTCTATCCATTCGTGCTTCGTTTTTCGAAGTACACCAAGTGGCTAGCCGCGGGTTACGTTGTGCTTTCGCTGGCTTCGTTGGTGAGTTTAGCTACTGCGCATTAAACGCTTTTGCTTGATTGAACCGCGCACCTGGATGGTGACCACAATCGCAATCGCGAGCAAGAACACCGCAGAACCAACTACGTTTGCCTCAGCCGGAATTCCACGCGAAGCTGCGGTGTAAACAAACTTCGGGAACGTGGTGGCTGGTCCGGCATTGAAGTTGGTGATGATGAAGTCATCGAAACTAAGTGCGAAGGAAAGCAGAGCCGCAGCCATGATGCCCGGAAGCAGCAGCGGGAAAGTAATCTTCCAGAACACCTGCGTAGGTGAACCATAAAGATCGCGACCGGCTTCTTCGAGCGCCGGGTCGAGGCTAGCTACGCGAGCTTTTACCGTCACTACAACGAAGCTCAAGCAAAACATGGTGTGCGCAATCATGATGGTGAGAATTCCCTTTTCGGTTCCCATGCTCAAGAATTGCGAAGCCAAACCGGCACCCAAAACAACTTCTGGGGTTGCCATCGGCAAAAATAGCAGCAGGCTAACTGCGGAGCGGAATTTGAAGCGATAGCGCACTAGCGCGATGGCAATCATGGTTCCAAGAATCGTTGCGGCGATGGTCGAGGTAACACCGATTACCACCGAGTTAGAAAACGCCTCGCAAACGCCCTGTTGATCACAAACATGAAGCCACTTGTCAAAGGTAAATCCCTGCCAAGTGATGTTCGACTTAAAGGCATCGTTGAAAGAAAAAACAAATGTATAAGCAATCGGAATCAACAAATAGATAAATGCTAAAACTGCATAAAGCGGAAGCGCGTACTTGCCGAGCGAAAAG
>JBJTNR010000050.1:0-3275 GCA_046074145.1 Rhodoluna sp. | reverse complement strand
AGCATTAGGCGAAAATCTTGCGGGCGACCAGCGAAACTGCCTGCCGCTAAACTTTGGGTGTGAAGATACTGGTGCTGGGACAAGGTGCACGCGAACACGCAATCGTGAAAGCGCTAATACGCACCGGAACAGCCGCGCAGGACATTGTGGTTGCACCTGGAAACGCCGGCATTGCGCTCGATGCGCATTGCGAAAAAGATTTAAATCCAAATGATCCGCTTGAGGTCAGCAAGTTTGCTCTGCAGCACAAAATCGATTTAGCAATCATTGGGCCAGAGGCTCCGCTGATTGCCGGCGTGAGCGATGCGCTTCGCGAACAAGGTGTTGCCGTGTTCGGCCCTAGCAAAGTGGCTGCTCAACTCGAAGGTTCAAAAAGTTTTGCCAAAGAGGTAATGGCGGCAGCCGGTGTGCCGACCGGAATGGCACGCGAGTGTGACAACCTGCAAGAAGTCGAAGACGCCATGGATGATTTCGGCGCACCTTACGTAATAAAAGCCGACGGGCTTGCCGCCGGTAAAGGTGTAATCGTAACCAGCGATCGAGCAGCAGCTCTCGAGCACGCACGCAAATTTATCGACATGGGAATTTTGGTCGAAGAGTTTCTTGATGGCCAAGAAGTATCCCTGTTCTTTTTGAGCGACGGCAAAACCGTGCTGCCACTAACCCCGGCCCAAGATTTCAAACGCGCATACGACAATGACGAAGGCCCGAACACCGGAGGCATGGGCGCGTATTCGCCGCTGCCATGGTTGCCCGAAGGTTTCGTCGAACAGGTCGAGCGCGAAGTTGCGATGCCGACGATTCAAGAACTCGATCGACTGGGTGCGCCATTTGTTGGTTTGCTTTACTGCGGTTTGATTCTCACCAAGCGCGGCATTCGCGTGATTGAATTCAACGCACGCTTCGGTGACCCAGAAACTCAAGTTGTGTTGCGTCGATTGATCACGCCACTAAGCACACTTCTATATAAGGCAGCCAGCGGTCACCTCGAAACTGCACCCGATGCACAATTCACCAAGGATGCCGCCATCACCGTGGTGCTTGCGAGTGAAGGTTACCCAGACACTGCTGCACCGAACCGCCCGATTTATGGAATCAGTGCGGCCGAAGCGGAGGGCGTTGAGGTGTGCCACGCTGCTACCGCCTGGCAAGAAAACAAAGATGGCGAAGAAGCATTAATTGCAACCGGCGGTCGCGTGCTTTCGGTGGTTGCAGTCGGTAAAGATTTTTCACACGCTCGCAAGCACGCCTACGCAGCAATCGAAAAAATTCAGCTGCAAGGTTCGCATTATCGAAAAGACATTGCGGCAAAGGTTGCCGAGTAATGCCGCAAGACATCGCCGGCTGGAAACACACATACAGCGGCAAGGTGCGCGATCTTTACGAATCGAATAACCCAAACCTGCAGCACCTAATCTTGGTGGTTGCCTCTGATCGAGTGAGTGCATTCGATCATGTTTTGCAACCTGCCATTCCGAACAAGGGCAAGCACCTAACCACTCTGACTAATTGGTGGTTCGACCGCATCGATGTGCCGAATCACATTTCGCATGAAGTTGAAATTCCAGTCGAGGTGCAAGGTCGAGCAACCATCGCAAAGAAGCTCGAGATGTTTCCAATCGAGTGTGTGGTGCGTGGATACATTTCTGGTTCGGGTTGGAAGGAATACCAAGAGCACGGTTCGATCTGTGGTGTTCAACTACCAGCAGGCCTCACCTTTGGCGCCAAGCTAACCGAACCGATTTTTACCCCGGCATACAAAGCGCCAATGGGCGAGCACGATGAAAACATCACGTTCGATCGCGTAGTCGAACTTATTGGTGAAGACAACGCAATTGCACTTCGTGCTTTGAGCATCAAGGTTTTCAATCGCGCATCGGCACTTGCCGAGCATGCGGGGTTAATTCTTGCCGACACCAAGTTTGAATTCGGAATCGACCCAGAAACCGATGCCATCACGCTCGGTGACGAAGTGCTAACCCCAGACTCATCGCGCTTCTGGAGCAAGTCGGCTTGGGAACGCGGCGAACGCAAAGACAGCTTCGACAAACAAATCGTGCGCAACTGGCTTGCCGATAACTGGAACCATCAGGGAACCCCGCCAGAGTTGCCAAAAGAAATCGTCGAAGTAACCGCCGCGCGTTACGCCGAACTGGTCGAACGACTAACTACCGAAGTTGCCTAAAGGTTAATTACCTGCTGACATAGACTGACCCAGTGAGCTCAGTCAACGTAGACAAAATTCAACACCGCACAGTTCGAGTGCTAACCGTTGGGCAAGTGCTATCTGGCTTCGGACTCGGCGCCACACTTTCTATTGGCGCATTACTAGCAGAACAAATTTCGGGATCAGCCGCATGGTCTGGTTCGGCGGCAACCTTCAGCACTCTAGGTGCAGCAACCTGGGCAATTCCACTTTCGCGCTTGGCATATATAAAAGGGCGCAGAGTCAGCCTTGCAACCGGCGCAGCAATCGCAATCACCGGCGCATTCACGGTAATCACAGCTGCATCGCTTCAGTTTTTTCCGCTACTGCTGATTGGTTTATTTTTCATGGGTTCGGGCTCTGCGGTTAGCCTGCAGGCGCGATTCGCTGCAACCGACCTGCCATCGAGTCGCAACATTGGTCGCGATCTTTCGCTCGTTGTTTGGGCAACCACTGTCGGTGCGGTAACTGGCCCAAATATGTTTGGCCCCGGCGAGATTATCGGCAACCTGTTGCACATGCCGAAACTTACCGGCCCGTTTGTGCTCACGGTTATTGCGCAGGTGCTCGCCGCTTCGGTGTTTTATTTTGGCCTTCGCCCCGATCCGCTGCTGACCTCAAAAGAACTTAGCGCCGCCAAATCGCAAAAAGCTAAAACTTCATTCAAGGATGCCTTCGCGGTCATCAAGCAATATCCGAAAGCCGCATTCGCAATCATTTCAATCGCGCTTAGCCAAATGGTGATGGTTTCGGTGATGTCGATGACACCGGTGCACATGAAGCAAATGGGATACGACCTGGTAATCGTTGGCTTCACAATTAGTTTGCACATCGCCGGCATGTATGCGTTCTCGCCGATTTTCGGTTGGCTGAGCGACAAGCTCGGAAAAATCCAAGTCGTATTACTTGGTCAAGTTATTTATTTGTCGGCGTTAGCAATTGCCGGTTTCGGTCAGCACGATCGCTGGGCGGTGACGATCGGTTTATTCTTGCTTGGCCTCGGCTGGTCGGCTTCAACGGTTTCTGCATCTGCACTCTTGGCTCAAACAATTCCAGCCGAACAAAAAAC
>JBJTNR010000049.1:0-6895 GCA_046074145.1 Rhodoluna sp. | reverse complement strand
TGAAATCGTTGAGCCAATCATGGGTGTGAAATGCTGGGATTCATCGGTCGATATTAAGACCGAAGACGTAACCGTTGCCTTCCGACAGGGTCGCCCGGTTGCTATCAATGGCAAAGGATTCAAATCGGCAGCAGACATTATTTTTGCTGCGAACGAAATTGGTGGACGTCATGGTTTGGGAATGTCGGATCAAATTGAAAACCGAATCATCGAAGCTAAGAGTCGCGGAATTTATGAAGCACCGGGAATGGCACTGATTCACATTGCTTATGAGCGTTTGCTGAGCGCAATTCATAACGAAGACACCATGGCTGCATATGCCGCCGAGGGTCGCCGCATGGGTCGCTTGCTTTACGAAGGTCGCTGGTTAGACCCACAGACTCTGATGCTCCGCGAATCACTTACCAAGTGGGTTGCTTCTGCCGTTAACGGTTCTGTCACTTTGCGCCTTCGTCGCGGCGATGACTACACAATCTTGAATACTCAGGGCGAAGGCTTTAGTTATCACCCAGAAAAACTTTCGATGGAACGCACCGAAGATGCCGCGTTTGGTCCTACCGACCGAATTGGGCAACTAACCATGCGAAACCTCGACATCGCCGACACTCGTTCGAAGTTAGATCTGTATCGCAAACAGGGTCAGCTCGACGGCGGTCAATTCGAATTAACCTAGGAGAAAAATGTTAGTTGCGGGCAAAGTCGTTGTAGTTACCGGTGCCGGAAGTGGAATGGGTAGACAACTTTCCTTAGAACTAACTCGTCGCGCTGCCAAAGTTGCACTGGTTGATTTTCGTGCCGAAACTTTAGCCGAAACCGCCAAGCTAGTTAGCGAACTCGGTGGCAGTTCATCGAGCCACGTGCTCGATGTTTCAGATCGAACCGCGGTTGCCGCTCTTCCCGGCGCGGTGCGCGATGCACTTGGTGAACCAGATGTGTTGATTAATAACGCGGGAATCATCCAACCGTTTGTAAAAATCAACGAGCTAACCCTTGAGCAAGCCGACCACGTGATGCAGGTTAATTTCACTGGACCTCTGATGTTGGTTAAGTCGTTCCTGCCTGGATTATTGAATCGCCCGGCCGCGCACATTCTGAATGTTTCGTCGATGGGTGCTTATGCCCCGGTGCCAGGTCAAAGCGTTTACGGTGCGTCGAAGGCCGCAATCAAGCTAATGACCGAGGGATTGCGTTCAGAGCTGCTAGGCACCAACGTAAATGTGACCGTGGTGTTCCCGGGCGCAATCAACACCAACATTTCAGTGAACTCTGGAATGGCTATGCCAGCTGGTGGTGCCGAAGAAAGCAAATTTAAGATGACCGAGGCGCCGGTTGCGGCAAAGCAGATGGTTGATGCAATCGAAAAGAATCAACCGCGAATTTGCATCGGGCAAGATTCTAAGATGATGGACTTCATGACTCGCCTAAACCCAGTATGGGCAGCTGGCGTGATCTACAAGCAGATGAAATCTCTGCTTAAGTAAGCACCCTCGGCAGCGAGGCCTGAGCGCGGTGAAATCAATTTCAACGCGCTGGTCGAATCCACCGCAGGTGTCGATTAACTGCGGTTCGCGCCCTCGGCAGGAATCGAACCTGCGACCAAGAGATTAGAAGGCTCTTGCTCTATCCACTGAGCTACGAGGGCAAGGGGTTGCAACTTGAACAAGTTTACTTTGACCCCTTCGCAAATCGAGGACTTCTTTTAGAATTAGGAGCATTATGGGCGATGCATACATGTGGTTCGAAATCATCTCGATGGTTTTAATGGTTGGCATTTTGCTAGCCGATGTTTTTATCATTTCTAGAAATCCACATATTCCGACCGCAAAAGAGTCGGCTCTGTGGGTTGGTTTTTACGCAGGGCTGGCGATCACATTTGGAATACTGCTCGGCCTTTTTGTGGATGGCCACAAAGCCACTGAATTTTTTGCGGGGTGGTTGACCGAATACAGCCTCAGCATCGACAACTTATTTGTTTTCATAATCATCATGACGAGATTTGCTGTTCCAAAGAAATTGCAGCAAGAAGTTTTGATGGTTGGTGTGGTGTTGGCGCTGGTACTTCGCGGTCTATTCATTTTGATTGGTTCCGCGCTGATCGAACAATTTAGTTGGATCTTCTACATCTTTGGTGCGTTCCTGCTTTACACCGCTTACCACCAAGCTTTCCGCGGTCAAGAAGAAGATGAAGAAACCGAAAGCAAACTAATAGTTTGGTTGCGTCGTCGAATCAGCGTTAGCAAAGATTTTGATGGCATCAAGATTCGAACCGTCGTTGACGGCAAGAAATCTTTCACGCCAATGATTGTGGTCTTTTTGGCTATCGCGGCCACAGATGTGATGTTTGCCTTCGATTCGATTCCGGCAATTTTTGGAATCACCACCGATGCATTTATTGTCTTCGCTGCAAACGTATTTGCCCTGATGGGACTGCGGCAGCTTTACTTCTTGCTCGGTAATCTCATGGATAAATTGGAATTCCTCAAATATGGAATCGCATTTATCCTTGCTTTCATTGGTTTCAACTTGGTATCGCATGCCATGCACGTAAATGAGCTGCCATTTATTAACGGTGGCCAGCACATCGAATGGGCACCGGATGTGCCAACCTCGATTTCGCTAATGGTCATTGTTGCGGCAATTTCGGTTTCTGCGGTTGCCAGCATTGCCGTGGCAAAGCGAAGGAATAAGCACTCAGCTTGAGGGGTTAGCCTTATAAGGTAAATCCCGAAAGGTTCCCCCTTGCACCGTTTAGCCAAACTAAGTCTTGCCAATCGTTCAGTAGTCGCACTAATTACAGTCATCATCGCCGTATTCGGTGTGGTTTCTTTGGGTGCGCTCAAGCAAGAACTAATCCCAAGTTTCGAAACGCCACAGGCAGCCATCGTTACTACTTATCCGGGGGCATCGCCTGAGGTAATCGATAAGCAGGTTAGCCTGCCGATCGAAAATGCGGTTCGCCAACTCGATGGATTGGTGACATCGAGCTCGACTTCACAAAGCAACATTTCGATCGTTCGAGTTGAGTTTGATTATGGAACCACCAGCGCAAAGGTCAAGGAGCTCCTAGCTTCGGCTCTTTCTTCGGTCGAAGGTAGTTTGCCTAAAGATGCAACTCCAAAGGTTCTTTCCGGAAGCTTCGACACCGTGCCGATCGTCGTGCTTGGTGTGTCTTCTAATACTGCTAACAACGACGAGTTGAGTAAAACCATCGGCGATGTGGCTCAGCCGCTCTTCTCTGAAATTTCTGGCGTACGTGACGTCACCATTTCTGGAATCAACGAGAAGCGCGTAAATCTAACTTTCGATCAAGCCAAGCTTGCCGCCAAAGGTTTATCGCAGCAGTCTGTAGTTTCTGCTCTTCAAGCCAATGGTTTTGTAATTCCAGCCGGAACGATTGATGATTCAGACGGCTCGATCGCCATTGAAGTCGGCACCCCGGTCAACTCCCTGGATGACTTCAAAAACCTTCCGCTAATTGGAACTGGCGCAACTTCATCTAGCGCGATAAAAATTCCTGCTGGAATCAAGATTCCAACTGCGGCGTCGCCGACTACAACTGCCGCGCCTGAAGCTCCAGCGGTAACAACAATTGCCGACGTAGCTGAGGTTGCATTAGAGGATGCCCCGGTAACCACGATTTCACGCGTCAACGGCGATTCTGTGCTTTCAATCTCGATCACCAAAACTCAAGACGCAAACACAGTTGCTGTTTCTCATGGCGTGCAAGATCGAATTGCTGAACTTAAAAAGAAGCTTGGCGATGTGAAAATCGTGACCGTTTTCGACCAGGCGCCTTATGTCGAAAAGTCACTGGAAAATCTGACTACAGAAGGCTTGCTGGGTCTTAGCTTTGCCATCGCAATCATCCTGTTGTTCTTGCTATCGATTCGCTCAACCTTGGTTACCGCAATTTCAATTCCGACCTCGGTGTTAATTACCTTTATTGGGCTTGCTGGTTTCAACTATTCGCTAAACCTATTTACTCTTAGCGCGCTAACCATTGCGATCGGTCGAGTGGTTGATGACTCGATTGTGGTTATCGAAAACATAAATCGACACCTTTCTTATGGCGAGCCAAAGCGCAAAGCTATTATTCGCGCTGTTAAAGAGGTGGCCGGTGCTATCACGGCAGCAACAATCACCACCGTGGCAGTATTCTTGCCTATTGCTCTGGTTGGTGGTCTCGTTGGCGAGCTATTTAGGCCATTCTCATTCACTTTCGCGATTGCACTGGTTGCATCGTTATTCGTATCGCTAACCATCGTTCCGGTTCTCGCATACTGGTTCCTTAAGTCTCCTGAGTTGCACGAAAACGCAACCGAGTTTGAACAGGCGCGTCACGAAGCTTTGGTTCGTGCAATCGAGGAGGAACGTGAAAAGAAGAGCTGGTTGCAGCGCGGATACATTCCTATACTGCGCGGAACTCAGCGTCACCCGATCATTACCGTTATTGCGGCTATTGCGGTTCTCGGTTTCACCTTTTCGCTGGTACCGCAACTTAAGACCGACTTCATCGGTTCTTCTGGATCGAATAGTTTTGTTCTGAACCAAACCCTTAGCGCCGGTGCGACTTTCGAGCAGCGCGATAAGGCAGCTGCCGATGTCGAAGCAATTTTGTTAGCTAATAAAAACATCGAAGTGGTTCAAACCAGCATCGGTTCAAGCGGCGATGGTCGTGTGGCATTCGGCGCATCCGCGGGCGGAACGTCACTCCAGGTCACTACCAAAGAGGGTGTAGATCAGACCGCACTCAAGGATTCACTTCAAAAACAATTTGATGCGAACTCTTCTCTGGGTGAAATTAAATTCGCCAGCGGCGGTGGTCCTACCATGGGTTCTTCGAGCACCATTGATGTAAAGGTTGTTTCGCCTGACGATACGAAATTGAACCAGGCAATTACCGACATTCAAGCAGCGATGCAAGGCACCAAAGACGTGTCGGAAATTACAAACTCGCTAGCAGAAAAACAGCGGACATTGCGCGTAACCGTTGACCGACAAGCCGCAGCATCGAAAGGTCTGACCGAGATTGCAGTTGGCGGAATCGTTTCTTCGACAATGCGCCCGTCGAGCATTGGCAACGTCAACATCGATAATGCGAGTACGCCGATTTATGTCGTCAAGACTTCAATTCCAACCACTGTCGCGGAACTCGAGGCATTAAAAGTTCCGACCGCTACCGGAATGGTAGAACTTTCCGAGTTGGCAAATATTGAAGAAGTAGAAGTTCCAGTTTCGATTACCAGCGAAAAGGGTGACCGCACCGCAAAGGTCTCTCTGACTCCGGATGGTAAAAACCTCGGTGGCATTACCGCCGATGTAAAAAAGAAATTGGCGAAAGTTAGCCTGCCGGTCGGTGTCACCGCAACCATTGGTGGAGTTAGTGCATCGCAGGCAGATTCATTTGCTCAACTGGGTCTAGCGTTGCTAGCAGCAATCGCAATTGTGTTCATAGTTATGGTTGCGACATTCTCAAGTTTGATTCAACCGTTGATTCTGTTGATTTCAATTCCATTTGCGGCAACCGGCGCACTTGGTCTGCTACTAATAACCGACACAGCACTTGGTGTTCCGTCTCTGATTGGAATGTTGTTGCTAGTTGGAATCGTGGTAACAAACGCAATTGTGCTTATCGACTTGATTAATCAGTATCGAAAGCAAGGCAAGAGTATCCGTGAATCAATTTCCGATGGTGCTCGCCAACGTCTTCGTCCGATTTTGATGACAGCATTGGCAACAATCTTTGCCCTTACTCCGATGGCCTTGGGAATCACCGGTGGTGGTGGATTCATTTCGCAACCGTTAGCAATCGTGGTTATCGGTGGGTTGTTCTCGTCAACAGTGCTCACTCTGGTCATAGTGCCAGTGCTCTATTGGTTGGTCGAAGGTCGCAAAGAGCGTCGACTAACTAAGAAGGCTCGCCACTCCTAAGCACTTACAATTGGATGTCGGCATGACCATGTCGCAACCTACCCCTACTTTTGGATTGTGATCGAAATTTCGGAAAACCTCGTCTGGATTGACTGCGAGATGACCGGCCTTAATGTCGAGAAAGACAGCTTGGTCGAAGTTGGAGTCGTTGTAACGAATTCCGAACTTGAAATTCTTGACCAGGGTTTTACGGTTGTCATCAAGCCGCGACCGGAATCTCTTGCAGGCATGAATGACTTCGTGACCAATATGCACACCGAGTCGGGTCTAATCAATGAACTTGCCGACGGTCTCGAGATTGGCGAAGCGGAACGCCAGGTCATCGATTACATCAAGAAGTTTGTGCCGAACGAGAAAGAGGCACCGCTCGCCGGAAACTCGATTGGCACCGACCGCATGTTTATCAATCGATACATGCCGAATCTTGACTCGTACCTGCACTACCGAAACATCGACGTATCATCGCTCAAAGAATTGACTCGACGTTGGTATCCGCGTGTTTATTTTCAATTGCCTAAAAAAGATGGCGGGCACCGAGCGTTAGCCGATATTCGTGAATCGATTCAGGAGCTTCGCTACTATCGCAAGACGGTAATGGTCGAAGCCCCAGGCCCAAGCACCGAAGAAGCGAAGCGGGCGGCAGATTCTCTGGAAGCCGATAACTAAGCTCTGATAGGCTTGTTCGGTTGTCGCGAGAAATCGTGGCACATGGTGGGTATAGCTCAGCTGGTAGAGCGCCTGGTTGTGGTCCAGGAAGTCGCGGGTTCAAGCCCCGTTACTCACCCCAATGAAATTTAAAATCCCCGGAAATAAATTCCGGGGATTTATTCATTGGGGTGGACCCTGTTGTTTTAAATTGGGCGAAACCTTATTTGTTGGCCATTTCGATGAGCAGCTCACGCACACGACCGGCATCCGCAGAACCCTTCATGGCCTGCATCACGGCACCGATTACTGCACCTGC
>JBJTNR010000048.1:0-6391 GCA_046074145.1 Rhodoluna sp. | reverse complement strand
CAGTACTGGCTTGACCAGCCAGGCGCTCCAGTGCCTAAATTGGCAAACGAGAAGCCTGCTGGCCAGACCGTTGCTTACGACGACCTAATCAAGCGTTGGGCCGAAGCTAAGTAATAACTAGCAAAGCAAAAATGTTGGCTGGCAGCTTCGGTTGCCAGCCAACATTTTTTTCTAGACCGCTTTATAGAATCGAGACATCATGACAGCAGCAAAATCTCCGCGATTAGATTTGGTCGACGGCAACAGCATTCCGCAACTTGGCCTTGGCGTTTATAAAGTTGCTGACGACGACGCTGCGAAGCTTGTTTCACACGCGATTGAGTCTGGCTATCGATTGATCGATACGGCATCGATGTATGAAAACGAACTTGGAGTTGGCCAAGGTGTGCTTTCCTCTGGCGTTCCGCGTGAAGAGATTTTTGTCACAACTAAGTTTTGGGTCGATGACCTTGGCTACGAAAACACCTTGGCCGCTTTCGAAAAAAGCCGCAAGCAGCTTGGTCTCGATTATGTTGATCTTTATTTGATTCACTGGCCCGCGCCAAAGCGCGGACTGCTTTATGTTGACTCTTGGCGCGCTATGGAGAAACTAAAGAGCGAAGGTCTTATTCGCTCGATTGGCGTTAGCAACTTTCACCCGCATCACATAGAGGAAATTTTGAAGGTGTCAGATTCGGTGCCAACCGTAAATCAAATCGAAATGCACCCGTGGCTAACACAGGAAAATGTTTTGGAGTTTGATTCATCGCACCGAATAGTCACGCAGGCTTGGTCACCACTGGCTCGAGGAAAAATTCTGGGCAACGAGCTGCTCGATGAAATCGCTGTTCGCCACGGAAAATCACCGGCACAAATTGTAATTCGATGGCACGTGCAACGTGGTGTCGGTGTTATTCCAAAATCGAATTCACCAGAACGCATAATCGAGAACATCGATGTCTTTGATTTTGCGCTGACTGATGACGAGATGGCACAAATAAGTGCGCTGAACACCAATTACCGCACAGGTGTCGATCCCGAGGATCGCAACTAGTTATTTCGGCTTTAGCTACTCTACCCAGTCGAGGGTGCGGGTGACAGCTTTCTTCCAGAGTTTGATTTGGCGCTGACGCTCGGCTTCATCCATGTTTGGAACCCAGCGGTGACCTTCTTGCCAACGTGCGCGAAGCTGATCGAGGTCTTTCCAGAAGCCAACTGCAAGGCCGGCTGCATAGGCTGCACCCAAGGCAGTGGTTTCGGTAACCACCGGGCTCACCACATTAACGCCAAGGATGTCAGCCTGGAATTGCATCAGCGTATTGTTCTGAATCATTCCGCCGTCAACTTTTAGTTCGGTAAGTGCAACTCCCGAGTCGGCGTTAAGTGCATCGAGCACCTCGCGGGTTTGGAAAGCTGTTGCCTCGAGTGCGGCTCGGGCAATGTGCCCCTTGTTGATGAATCGAGTAAGCCCAACCAGAGCACCACGTGCATCAGGGCGCCAGTATGGAGCAAATAGGCCACTGAACGCCGGCACAAAGTAGGCTCCACCGTTGTCTTTTACAGTGTTCGCAAGTGCCTCAACCTCGCTGGCTTTTTCGAAGAAGCCCAGGTTGTCGCGCAACCACTGGATAAGCGAACCGGTAACCGCAATCGAACCCTCGAGTGCATAAACCGGCTTGGCGTCTCCGATTTTGTAGCCCACGGTGGTGAGCAATCCATTTTTAGAGATTACGATGTCTTCGCCGGTGTTGAAGATTAAGAAGTTGCCGGTGCCGTAGGTATTTTTTGACTCACCTTTGTTGAATGCTGCTTGACCAAATGTTGCGGCCTGCTGGTCTCCAAGAATTCCGGAGATTGGAACATCACGCAGCAAACTCTGTTCGCTAACGGTTCCAAAAATTTCTGACGAAGACACAATCTCTGGAAGCATCGAAAGTGGCACGCCAAATTCTTTAGCAACCGATTCGTCCCACTGCAGTGTGCGCAGATCCATCAGGAGCGTGCGACTCGCGTTGGTTACGTCGGTCTTGTGCACACCGCCTTGAGGGCCGCCGGTTAGATTCCAGAGCAACCAAGTGTCTGGAGTTCCAAAAAGCAACTCGCCCTTTTCGGCTTGTTCGCGTGCGCCAGGCACGTTTTCAAGTATCCAGGTGATCTTGGTACCAGAGAAGAATGTCGCAAGTGGCAAACCGGTGATTGCACGAAAACGATCGATACCGCCGTTTGCCGCAAGGCGATCGACGATTGGCTGTGTGCGAGTGTCTTGCCAAACGATCGCGTTATAAATAGGCACTCCCGTGCGTTTGTTCCAAACGATTGCGGTTTCACGCTGGTTGGTGATTCCTACAGCAGCTATTGAGTGTCGGGTGACATTGGCTCGACTCAGCGCCTGGCCAATAACTTCGCGGGTGTTATCCCAAATTTCCATGGCGTCATGTTCAACCCAGCCCGGCTGAGTCATGATCTGTTTGTGCTCCAGCTGGCCGGTGGCGACACCAGAACCAGCCTCGTTGAACACAATGGCTCGCGTGCTGGTGGTTCCCTGATCAATCGAGATGATGAATTTATCCATGAGAAATCTCTCGCCCCCGTTTTATAAATAACCGATTGCAAACCAGATTACTCTCGCTGACTAGGCGGGTTGCGGGCTGTTTCCAAATTGTTGCTGCACCTATGTGCATGGATGAAAAACCGGTCGCACGAAATCTCGCGCCTTTGCGTTCATGGATTTCGGGATCGACGCCGTCGGGATCGCAGATGCCGGGATCTCACCGGCCCCATTCGCTTCGCGAACGTGGGCCCGCGTCGGTTCTCGCGCCGACGGCAACAAAGAAAAAGACCACCCATCGGGTGGTCTTTTTCTTTGTAGGCCCCGTCGGGATCGAACCGACGACCCTCGGATTAAAAGTCCGATGCTCTAACCAACTGAGCTAGAGGCCCTCACTGCACAAGGCAACGTCACTTAGTCTAACAAACGCGGTTGTACCGGAAGCGCCTGTTTGCTCGGCCATTCAACAACGAGCATCGCGGCAACCATGACGGCACCACCGATTACAGTGCGAATGCTAAGCACCTCTTGACCAGCGAGTACGGCGATTATCGCTGCCCACAAAACCTCGGAGGTTAGCAAGATTGCAACGCGGGACGCATCCATTTGGCTTTGCGCCCAGGTCTGAACTAAGAACGCAACCGCGGTTGAGAATACCGCTGTAAAAATCACTGCGAACCAACCGGTTGTTGACGGCGGTGATTGATAGGCGCCATCGATAAATGAACCGCCCCAACTAACCAAACCAACCATCGCAAGTTGCACCAGGGTCAAGGCATAGACATCTTTACCCGGACTCCAAAAACTCAAAGCAACGATGTGCCCGGCAAACAAAACCGCCGAAAGAATTACCCAGAGTTGTCCGACCTCGATCGAAAGTCCGTTAAAACTAATGAATGCAAGCGCCACAAAAGCAAGCGCAATTCCGGCAACCAGTTGTTTGCTTATTTTTTGACTGAACATCAACCAACCGATTACCGGCGTCAGCACAACATAGAGTCCGGTGAGGAAACCAGTGATAGCCGCAGTGGTTAATTCCAGACCGATGGTCTGGGTCACGTATCCGCCAGCTAAAAGTGTGCCAGCCAAAATACCGTGCTTCAAAGTTGCACCGCGAAGTTTTTTAATCACTGAGGGGCGAACCGCAATCATCACAAGAACTGCAATTGTGAAACGCGTTGCTAAAAAGTCGTTGAAGGGTTGAAGTTTGATTGCATCTTTCATGAGCACGAATGCTGCGCCCCACGAAGCAGCAACCGATACCAGCAGAATTGCCGCGACAGTGGTTTTCTTCACTTTGTCAGTCTAGGCGATGACTATTTTTCCAAAGCGGGTTCGGTGCTCCATCGCTCAAGGCTTACGGCTTTCTTTTTTCTGCCTTCGCTGGTGACATGAAGAACTATCATTTCCGCAGGTTTTAAATCGGTGGAAGATAAAAGTTGTTTCGCAAGATCGCGAGAACCGAGTGCCGCCATGGATTCCAAAATTGTCGGGAGTGCGGGGCGGTGCGAACAAATCACAGCGGCTTTACCGGCATCCAACACATCGGTTATTAAGTTCTTGGTTCGCTTCGGGCCTTTTTTGTTTCCGTTTTCGCTGAGTTGAGAGCGTTCGATAATTGGAAATTTTCGCGAGGTTGCGTATGGCGCCACCGTGCTCAAACAGCGAACCCACGGGCTACTAATTACCCGCTTTGGTCCGAATGCGGCGAGCAGTGGAATCAACGCTTTTGCCTGCTTTTTACCTTCGGCAATTAGTGGGCGTTTGCCGTCATCGACCACACGGCCGCCATACCAGTCCGATCTCGGAGTGGCCTTGGCGTGACGCAGAAGGATTATCGGAATCGTGCGCAGCAAACTTTTTTTATGCAGATCGAGTAATGTATCTAAGACTTCATTGTCGAATTTGTAGGTGAGCAGCTTGTGTGCGTCTTCAGGCGAAACCCAATCTACTTTGGCAACTTCTTCAGAAGGCTTAAACTTTGAATTTTTGAGAGCCTTGTCGCTCACTCGCGCAGCCCAGTAGTGAACCTCTTTAGCCTCACCTGAAGGAACATTGTAGTGAGCAGTCGGTAATTTTGTGCCGAGCTTTACTTTGAGTCCGGTTTCTTCGGCAATTTCGCGAACCGCGGTTTGTGGCAAAGTTTCGCCCGGGTCAACCTTGCCTTTTGGGAAAGACCAGTCGTCTCGTCGACTTCGATGAATCAGCGCAACCTTGAGTTTGCCTTTTTCTTCGCGCCATAAAATTGCGCCAGCTGCAAAAATTGTCATTAGCTGCGAGATTTACGGTTTGCGTAAATGTCTTGCATTAACTTGTCTTGCAAGTCGAGTAATTTGGAGCCGTCGCTAGCAGTTTGATGACGAGTCCATTTTCCGTCGGAACCCAAATGCCAAGAACTGGTCTTGTCGTTCATCGCCAAATCAAAAAGATAATTCATTTCACGGATGTGGTCCGGTTGCGAAAGTCGAACCAAGGCCTCGACACGTCGGTCTAAGTTTCGGTGCATCATGTCCGCAGAACCAATGAATACCGACGGATCGCCACCACCGGCAAAGGCAAACACACGTGAGTGCTCGAGGTACCTGCCAAGAACCGAACGCACTCTAATTGTTTCGCTCAAACCTGGAACACCTGGGCGCAGAGCGCACATACCGCGAACCAAAATATCTACTCGCACTCCTGCTCGCGAAGCACGATATAGCGAATCGATAATTTCCTCATCGACCAGCGAGTTCACCTTGATCTGAATGTAGGCATCTTTACCGGCTGCCTTGTTAGCCATCTCGCGTTCGACTCGCATCAAAAGGCCTTCGCGAACACCGTTAGGCGAAACCATTAGCGAACGGAATTCTGCTTCGGGGGCATAACCGGAAAGTTGGTTGAAGAGTTTGGTCAGGTCTTCACCGACCGATTCACGCGCCGTTAGCAAGCCGTAGTCTTCGTAATAGCGAGCAGTCTTTGGGTTGTAGTTTCCCGTGCCGACGTGGCAGTAACGGCGCAACTGTCCGCCTTCTTGGCGAATCACGAGTGCCAACTTGCAGTGCGTCTTTAGTCCGACGATTCCGTAAACCACGTGAACACCAGACTGCTCGAGCTTGCGCGCCCAAGCAATGTTGTTCTGCTCGTCGAATCGCGCCTTAATTTCAACCAACGCCAATACCTGTTTGCCAGCCTCGGCAGCGGCGATTAGTGCATCAACAATCGGTGAATCACCCGAGGTTCGGTAAAGCGTTTGCTTGATCGCGAGCACCTTAGGGTCGGCAGCCGCTTGCTCGACGAATGCCTGAACCGATGTCGAGAAAGACTCGTATGGGTGATGTACCAAAATGTCGCGTTGGCGCATTGCCGAAAAAATACTGACGTCTTTATCTTCGACCGGCTGCAAGAAACGGTTGGTGATTACCGGGTGCGGAGCAAAGTGAAGGTCAGGTCGCTTTAGCGATGCAATTTCAAAGAGGCCGGTTAGGTCAAGCGGTGAAGGAAGTTGATAAACATCTTCGTCACTAATGTCGAGTTCGCGAATCAGAAGATCAAGGATTTCTGGATTAATGTCGTTTGCCACTTCGAGACGCACCGGCGGTCCAAAACGACGACGAAGCAATTCTTTTTCAAGGGCGACTAAAAGGTTTTCGCCTTCGTCTTCATCAACCTCTAAGTCTTCGTTGCGGGTCACACGGAAGGTGTGGTGCTGCAAAACCTCCATACCTGGGAACAACTGGCCGAGGAACTCACCAATGATGTCTTCAAGTGGCACGAAGCGAACATCTTGAATGCCGGTATTGCCTGGAATTCGCACAAAGCGCGGAAGGAGAGGTGGAACTTTTACGCGAGCAAAGTGCTCTTTGCCGGAGGTGCTGTTGCGAA
>JBJTNR010000047.1:0-3347 GCA_046074145.1 Rhodoluna sp. | reverse complement strand
TCTTGGCGAGATTGCGGCATTGGTTGCCGAGGGTGTGGTTGAGGTCACTTTGCTTGGTCAAAATGTAAACACCTATGGAGTTGAATTCGGCGACAAGGGTGCATTTGCCAAACTGCTTAGAGCCTGCGGCAAAATCGATGGACTCGAGCGCGTGAGATTCACCAGTCCTCATCCGGCAGCATTCACCAATGACGTAATAGACGCGATGGCTGAAACCCCGAATGTAATGCCACAACTGCACATGCCACTTCAGTCTGGTAGCGATCGCATTCTTAAGGAAATGCGTCGAAGTTATCGCAGTGAAAAATTTTTAGGAATTCTAGATCGGGTGCGCAAGCAGATTCCGAACGCGGCGATTTCTACAGATTTAATTGTTGGTTTTCCGGGTGAAACCGAAGAAGAATTTTTAGACACTCTCCGCGTTGTCGAACAATCACGATTCGCGGTCGCATATACGTTCCAATATTCAAAGCGTCCTGGAACGCCAGCGGCGACCTATGAAAACCAGTTGCCAAAAGAAATCGTGCAAGATCGCTACGAACGCCTGCTCGCCCTGGTGAATGACATCGCTTGGCAAGAAAATAAAAAACAAATCGGCTCGGTTACCGAAGTTTTGGTAATGAATGGCGGACGCAAAGACGAAGCCACCAACCGCATGAGTGGGCGAAATCCTGAAAATCGCTTGGTGCACTTTGAGTTGCCAGTCGGGGCGGAGCGCCCGCGTCCGGGCGACATGGTCACGGTGCAAATTACCGATGCGGCTCCATATCATTTGCTCGCCGACGACACGTCGACCTACAGTTTGCGCCGAACCAAATCTGGCGATGCCTGGGATGCCGCCGAAGCCGCTGCCTGCGCGCCGGAAACAGGTGTTGCGCCTAACGGCAAAGCAACAGTCTCACTCGGTTTACCAACAATTGGAAACCAAAATCTGAAATTGCATTAATGCAAGCAAAACTCATTGCGATTGTTGGACCGACAGGTACCGGCAAATCTGATCTAGCCATAGCTATCGCAAAACAAATTATTTCCGCGGGCGGTCGAGCTGAAATTATTAATTGCGATTCGATGCAGTTTTACCGAGGCATGGATATCGGCACCGCAAAACTTAAGGAAGCCGAATGGCAAGGTATCAAGCATCACCTAATTGATTGGTTGGATATCACAGACGAATCGACCGCTGCCGAATACCAGGCAGTTGCCAGACCTCTCATTGAAAAACTTCAACAACAGGAAATCGTGCCGATTCTGGTTGGGGGTTCGATGCTTTATGCAGCTGCGGTGCTTAACAACTTCGAATTTCCCGAGCGAGATAACGATCTTCGAGCCGAGCTCGAAGCTCAATTGCTCGAGGTTGGACCACACGAAATGCATCGCAAACTTCGCGAACTCGACCCAATCGCTGCCGACAGAATCATCCCAGAAAACGGAAGACGAACTGTTCGCGCATTAGAGATTGTGATGCTAACCGGGGAACCTTTTGCGGCAGCACTGCCCGAGGTGCCCGAAGATTGGCAGCCGGTATTAGAAATAGGAATCAATGGAGCTCGCGAAGATCTTGTGCTTCGCCTGGAAAAGCGCGTTCACAAAATGTGGCAGTCGGGTTTGCTGGATGAAGTTCGTGCGCTAATTCCGCTTGGCATTCGCGATGGCAAGACTTCGAGCAGGGCTATCGGTTACGCTCAAGCAATCGCCCAGATCGATGGTGAAATTAGCGAAGCCGAAGCCATAGCCGACACCGTGCGTCTGACTCAAAAATATGCTCGCCGACAAATGTCTTGGTTTAGAAGAGATAAACGAATTCATTGGCTCGATTATCAAGATGAGCAAATGCTCAATAAAGCGTCGGTACTGGTAGCCGATTGGCTCGGCATCTAGGCTTATTCAATGAGCAATCTGATTTCCTTTACCAAGGGGCATGGCACAGGCAATGACTTCGTGCTGATTCTTGACCCTGAAGGCGAAATCAAGCTAAGTTCAGAGCAAATCGCCAAAATCTGTGACAGGCATTTCGGAATCGGCGCCGACGGGCTAATTCGAGTAATCAAATCCGCTAACTTGCCCGAGGGCAAGGCAATTCTTGAAACCGAGCCGAACGCAATCTGGTTCATGGATTACTACAACGCCGATGGTTCCACTGCGGAAATGTGCGGCAATGGTTCGCGAGTATTTGCGAAATTTCTAACCGATAATCAACTCGTCGAATTGCTTGATGGGCAGACTCTTGCAATCGGCACTCGCGCCGGGGTCAAAGATTTGCAGCGAAACCTAGCCGGATTTGTGGTCGATATCGGCAGATGGAAACTCGATGGCGAAGCTACGGTTCACGCCGACAACCTCCAGGTTTCTAGACCCGCACTCGGCATCAACGTTGGCAATCCGCACTTAGTCGTAGCTCTAGCCAGCGGCAAAGAGCTTGCCGGGTTGCAGCTTCTCGAAGCTCCAGAGATAAACCCGGCGACCGCCGAAGGAGCAAACGTGGAGTTTGTTGTTCCGGCTGAACCGCTGGTCAAAGACGGAGTGGGGCATATAAACATGCGCGTTTATGAGCGCGGAGTTGGCGAAACACTATCCTGCGGAACCGGAATCGTTGCGGCTGCATTGGCAACTCGACACTGGGCCGGAGCAGGCGCTCCAAATCAGTGGTCGGTGACAGTTCCCGGTGGCACTTTAGGTGTTCGTATGTTTGCAACCGAAGATGGCGAACATGTGGGATTAAGTGGTGCCGCGGAGTTGGTTTACAGTGGCGTCATCGATCTAGACGCGCTTTAATTGTTTAGCGATTTTTTACGCGAAGTACGCGAAAAGATTTTGCACTGTCGATGCGTATTGTCGAAAAATTTTCTGGCAGTTCACTCTCAAGCCACCGGTGCAAGGAGTCTGCACCTAGATTTTTCTGAACCACAAGATAACCTTCGGCGTCTTTTTGCAAACGAGGTAACCAGGTCAACAAAATATCGTGCAGCACATCCTTGCCAACTCGTATCGGAGGGTTGGACCAAATGCCAGAGAACTTTATGTCTTCGGGAACCTCATGCGGCTGCACGCAGCGAATATTGCTTAAACCCAATCGAGCTGCATTCTTGGCGGTTAGTTCGAGCGAGCGCTCATTTACATCTACCGCCCAAATGGTTGCTTTAGGGGAGTGAGTGGCAAGCGAAAGTGCTATCGGCCCCCAGCCGCAACCAATATCGAGAATGTTTCCCCCGGCCGGAGCTTCGTTTAAATGGGATAGCAAAATTTCAGTTCCCTGATCAATGTGATCTGGACTGAAGACCCCACCAGCTGTAGTGACATTAACCTGTGCCCCGTTAATTTCAACCGCAATTTCTTTTGGTTTGAATTCA
>JBJTNR010000046.1:0-3357 GCA_046074145.1 Rhodoluna sp. | reverse complement strand
CGATGCACAATATTTTTGCCCTAGCGATGGTTTTGTTGATGATGCTTTGCGGAGTTATCGCTTATCGCATTGCGGTAAATCTCGAAAACTCGAGGACCAAATGGAAGCCTTAATCGTTCCGGTTTTAGTAACTCTTGCCGGTGGTATCGGTGCTGTTTTACGTTTCTACATGGCGCAGTGGCAAGCAAAATTGCCGTTGGGAATTTTGGCGGCGAACACAGTTGCTTCATTTGTGCTTGGAATATTCTTCGGTAATTCGAACCCTGGGATGGTAGTTATTGTTTCGGCGTTTGCCGGAGGGTTGTCGACCTTTAGTTCGTTCTCGGCGCAAACCTCGCAGTTTTTGACCGTCGGCCTTAGATTACGTGCGGTTTTCAACCTGATTTTGAACTTTGTTATCCCCTTAATTGCGGTGTGGCTAGGGACGCTCGTGGGCGCCCTAGTAAACTAAACCGATAATCCGTTTTCAGGAGTTTTTTCATGGGCCGTGGCCGTCAAAAAGCTAAGCACACTAAAGTTGCGCGCGAGCTGAAATATTTCAGCCCATCTACCGATTTGTCTGCACTCGAAAAAGAAATCGGGCACCCAACCGATGAGGCAGATGAATACGTTGACAAGTGGGCCGACATGTATCAAGACGAAGACTCTAACGAAGATGAACAAGCGTCTGCCGAAGAAAAAACTGCCTAGCTTCGACTAATGCGAACCTGATCATCGCGATCAACAACTTTTACTCGCTCACGAACCGGCTGGTGATTTTCACCAAGTTCAAGTTCGTGGGCGTTTAGTTTTAACCAGCCAGCCCAATCCGTGTATTTCACACCTCGAGCATCGAGTTCGGCAATCACCGAATGTGAGTTCTTGGGGTCATCAAGCTTGTCGATGTCGGCAACCAGGTTGGCAATCGTCTCCATGGCATCGCTCTTGGTGTGGCCAATCAAGCCAACCGGCCCACGCTTGATCCAACCGGTTGCATAGAGGCCAATCATCGGGGTGCCATCGGCACGAATAACACGACCACCTTCGTTGGCAATCACGCCGAGTTTTGAATCAAAAGGCACCTTGGCAAGTTCACTGCCGAAATATCCCACAGCGCGATAAACGGCTTGAAGCTCGTACTCACGCATCTCACCCGTGCCGACAAGAGTTTCGCCATCGAGTGCTGTGCGTTCGAACTTCGCTCCCGAAACTTTTTCATCGCCGGTGATTTCGATTGGTTTGTGCCAAAAGTGCAAGTGCAGTCTGCGAGAAGCTCCGGTTGGTTTGCGTTCGCGCCAAGAATTTAAAATGCGAGCCATAACTTTTTGTTGGTTGGTAATGCCTTCGGCGTCTTCGTCGAACCAATCTTCTTTGCCGGCGATTGGTGCAAAGTCTTCTTCGTAAACCACGATGTCAACATCTTCGACTTCGCCGAGTTCGCGAAGTTCGATTGGCGTGAATTTAATTTGACCTGGGCCGCGTCGACCAAAAACGTGCACGTCGGTAACCGGTGAGTGTTTTAATCCTTGGTAAACATTGTCGGGAATATCCGTGCTTAATAAATCTTCGGCACCCTTTGCCAAAATGCGAGCAACGTCGAGTGCAACGTTTCCATTGCCGAGTACCGCAACCTGCTTGGCGTGCAGCGGCCAGGTGCGCGGATAATCTGGGTGGCCGTCGTACCAAGAAACGAAATCGGCGGCGCCATAAGAACCATCGAGGTCGATGCCCGGAATATTTAGTTCGGCATCTTTGATTGCGCCGGTTGCAAAAATCACCGCGTGGTAGTGATTATGAATATCTTCAAGAGTTATGTCGCGACCAAAGGTGACGTTGCCAAAAAAGCGAATCGTGCCCTCGGCCAGCATTTCGTGCAACGAATTGACGATGCCCTTGATGCGTGGGTGATCAGGTGCAACTCCGTAGCGAATCAGGCCGTAGGGAGCAGGGAGTGAATCAAAAAGGTCGATCGAAACATCTGGGTGCTGCGAATGCAAAATGTTTCCGGCGTAAATACCCGCCGGACCAGCGCCAATAATCGCGACCTTTAAATGTTTAGACATTGTTTTTATTAGATACTGTTCCTATTTAAATTCGCCGACTAGGCGAACCGCGCCACCATCGACACCCTTGGCGCCGTGCACGTAGCTTGATAAATCTGCTGGCGCCTTGTCGATCACGCCAAGCTGCCAGGTGTTCACGCCGAGAGAGTTCAATCGCACGGCAATTTCGTCGGCGCGATCTGCCGAAACGATCACCGCTTGACCGAGTCCTAGGTTCCAGGTCGATTCAACCGACTCGAGTGAGAAACCACCCCAACCGGCAAGCACCTTGAAAACTTCTTGCGGTGCCCAAGTCGAACGATCGACATCGAGCGAAACTCCCTGCGGTAAAACGCGAGCAATGTTTGCCGCGATTCCGCCGCCGGTGATGTGGCTCATCGCGTGCACCGATGTCCCAAGCTCTGATTCAAGCAGAGTATTAAGCACTCCGGTATAAAGCGCGGTTGGCTCTAACAAAATTTCGCCAAGAGATTTCGAACCAAACTCAACCACGGATTTTTTGTAATCCAGCTTGCTGTCGGTTACGATTTTGCGAACTAGCGAATAACCGTTCGAGTGCAGACCAGATGACTGCATGCCCAAAACCACATCGCCGACTTGCACATTTTGCGGGCCAAGAAGTCGTGATGCTTCAACCACGCCGACCGCGGCACCGGCAACGTCGTAGTCGTCTGCACCTAGTAATCCTGGGTGTTCGGCGGTTTCGCCACCAACGAGGGCAACACCAACCGATGAGCAGGCTTCGGCAATTCCGCGAACGATATCTGCGATTCGCTCAGGAACAACCTTTCCGCAAGCAATGTAATCGGTCATAAATAAACTTTTGGCACCAACCACAACTATGTCGTCGACCACCATGCCAACCAAATCTTGACCAATGGTGTCGTGCTTGTCGATTGCTTGAGCGATGGCAACCTTGGTGCCAACACCGTCGGTAGAAGTTGCCAGCAGTGGCTTTTCATATTTCTTTAGAAACGAAACATCCATCATTCCGGCGAATCCGCCGAGTCCGCCGACGACAAGATCATTGTGGGTTGCGCCAACCGCACGTTTCATTAGTTCGACTGCCAGATCTCCAGCCTCGGTGTCAACACCCGAAGCCGCATACGCGTTAGTCATTCAGAGTCTCCTGTTGCACCTGAATCAAATTATTTAATTCTGTGTCAGGCCCTGGGTTGCATGCAGCGGCGTCTGTTCGCTCTAGCAAGTTTTTTCCGAGAAGTTCCTCGGCCGGAAGATCAATTGGATACTTGCCGGTAAAGCACGCGGTGCAAAGTTCTTTTTCTTGCTGACCGGTCGCTGCAATCATGCCATC
>JBJTNR010000045.1:0-3595 GCA_046074145.1 Rhodoluna sp. | reverse complement strand
CCTCAAGCTAGCGCGTCTGCCATTCCGCCACCCGGACAGGTAACAAATGCAATGTTACCTTAATCGCGGCTATCAATTAGATGCTAGCCAGCGTGAAAGTTTCGGGGTAGTTTAGCCATATGGCACTTGACCCAAGAATTGCAATGCAGCAGTTTGTTGCTTCGATAGAAAGGCACTTCGAAGCGGTTTCGTCGCGACAAGATCCAGCCATCGAACAGTCTTTTTATCAGCTCGAGGATGCTTTTTTAAATTATGAAGAGGCACTGGGCGAAAAATTCGGGGAAGATTTGCCAATGTCTCTCGCCGAAGAGGAATCTGATTGAACCCATTTGATGCAGTGGTACTTGGTTTCATACAAGGACTAACTGAGTTTTTACCTATTTCATCGAGTGGACACGTTCAAATAGCCGAACAACTTCTTGGTGTTTCAAATATGCCGAAGCCGCAGTTGACTGCATTCATAGCAACCATCCAATTGGGCACCGAAGCAGCGGTGCTTATCTATTTCTGGAAAGACATCGTTCGCATAGTCATATCTTGGTTCAGGCAATTATTGAGAATTAATAGCCAATCTTTCGAACAGCAAAGAAATGCCAAACTAGGCTGGTTAATCATCATTGGCACAATTCCGGTTGTTGTTCTCGGATTGTTATTCAAGAAGCAAATCGAAAATGATTTGCGAAATCTTTGGGTTATAGCTATCTCGTTAATTGTTTTCGGAATTGTTTTAGCTATTGCCGATCGCTTCGGAAAGCGTCAGAGATCAATCGAACAACTCACTTTCAAACATGGCATCTGGTTTGGACTCGGGCAAGCGCTGGCGGTCATACCGGGCGTATCTCGTTCGGGTGGGACAATTTCGGTTGGGCTTGCTCTTGGTTATAGCCGTCAAGCTGCCGCTCGCTTCAGTTTTTTGCTGGCAATTCCGGCTGTGCTGGCTAGCGGCTTTTATGAATACCTGACTTCTTATAAAGATCTCGACCCAAGCATGCTTGCCGCAACTGCGGTTGCAACCTTGGTAGCGTTCGCCGTCGGATTCTCGGTAATCGTCGTATTTTTGAAATATCTAAGCCGAGGTTCGTTCATGCCGTTTGTGGTTTGGCGGATTTTGATCGGCAGCGGATTGATTGTTGGTCTTTCGGCAAATGTATTAGTCGCCTAAGAATTTTGTCCCGGTTCGCCTTCGGTTCCCGGTCCGTCCTTCGGTTTTTCATCAGAGGCTCGCAAATATTTCTCAAATTCTTTAGCTAACGCATCTCCAGAAGCGGCTGGCGATTCGACTTCATCGCGAGTTTTTTCTAACTGCGCAATGTACCCAGCCATATCTTCGTCGCCTTCAGCAACTTCGTCGATTCCTCGTTCCCAAGCAAATGCTTCATCCGCTAAGTTTCCATGTTCGAATTCGACACCTAAATGTTTTTCAACTTCGACAAGCAACGCAAGAGTCGCCTTGGGTGATGGAGTGTTATGTACATAATGTGGCACCGACGCCCAGAGTGAGACACTCGGAATGCCCGCTTTTTCCAACGCCATACCGATTACGCTCAAAATTCCAACCGGTCCTTCATAGCGACTTCGGTCGATTTCCAACTCGTTTCTAACTTTTTCATTTTGACTAGTTGCCGTGACGGTAATTGGTCGGGTGTGGGGCACGTCGGCAAGCATCGCTCCAAGAAAAATAACCGCATCAATTTCACGATCTTCGATCATTTCAAGGATTTCAGCTGTAAAAGACACCCACCTTCGCGATGGTTCGGTGCCCAGCAAAACATGAATTCTGGAAAGGTTTTGATTGGTCGCAGCTATTTCGACACTAGGGGAGCAGAAATCCGTACTTGGCCAGGCAATTTGTCGATTACCTTCGGCGTCAATACTGACGTTCGGTCGCGTGAATTGAAAGTCGTAGTAATCCTCAGGATCGACCGTTGCCACAATATCCGCATCCAATTTCTCGCAGATTAGTTTGGCGGCACCGCTTGCTGATTCGGCAGCATCGTTCCAGCCCTCAAAAGCGACGATTAAGGTGCGACCAGCGAAAATACTCACCCTAAAACCCTAGGGCAATCTAGCAAGGGTAAAATCGAAACATTATGTTCGGCAAGAAGCTACCCGCTGCGGTTTTATGGGATATGGATGGCACGCTAGTCGATTCCGAACATTATTGGCTCTCTAGCGAGCGAAAACTGGCCGCTGAACACGGTGCTGAATGGCGCGAATCAGATGGTCATGCTTTGATTGGCGCATCACTATACGATTCTTCGCGAATTATCCGAGACAAAATCGGGAGCGATCTGGACACCGGCGCAATAATCACTCACCTCACAGATTCGGTCCTAGAACATATACGCGTTGAAATTCCCTGGAGACCAGGCGCTAAAGAATTGCTTCGAGAACTTAAGCGCAAACGAATAAAAACTGCTCTGGTCACCATGTCGATGCACCGCATGGCCCAAGAAGTTGTCGACCAAATTCCATTTAAGGCGTTCGATGTGATCGTGGGCGGTGACGACGTGACGCGTGGAAAACCATTTCCAGACCCATATCTGAAAGCAGCCGAACTTCTTGGAGTTGCACCGGGTGATTGCGTCGCGTTTGAAGATTCGAATACGGGCTTGCGTTCTGCAGAGAGCGCTGGAACGAAGGCAGTGGGAATTCCTAACTTTGTCGAAATCCCTTGGGAACCAGGTCGAATTATTTGGCCCACTCTCGAGGGAATTAGAGTTCGCGACCTGCAGAAACTATTTGGTTAAACAATTGGTATCTAAGAAGGCGAAACTCCCGACCGGGCCTTTCCGCGAAGGTGACCGAGTTCAACTCACTGGCCCCAAAGGCCGACTCAACACCATCACACTCAAGGCTGGCGCCTTATATGGAACTCATCGTGGAGACATTCGGCACGACGACATAATTGGCCAACCGGAAGGGTCGGTTATTCAGAATCAAACCGGCGTTGAATACCTAGCGTTCAGACCGCTGCTAAGTGATTTTGTTTTGTCCATGCCTCGCGGTGCCAATATCATTTACCCCAAAGATTCGGCCCAAATTATTGTTATGGGTGACATTTTTCCTGGAGCTCGAGTGATCGAGGCCGGTGTAGGTTCTGGTGGCCTAAGCAATTATCTACTCCGAGCAATCGGTGAATCTGGATCACTCGATTCCTTTGAGCGACGTGCCGAATTTGCGGAAATTGCGCAGGCCAATGTTGAAACAAATCTCGGCATTGTGCCTTCGAATTGGAATATTCACATCGGCGACCTGCAAGAGGAACTTCCGAAAAAATTTAAAAACGGCTCGGTAGATCGAATTGTTCTAGACATGCTGGCTCCTTGGGAATGTATTGAAGAATGTGCCGCAGCACTTGTGCCGGGTGGGTTAATTCTTGGATACGTCGCAACCGTCACCCAACTTTCTCGGTTTGCTGAGGCCCTGAAAGATTCTCGACTTTTCAACGAACCAGAAGCCTGGGAATCTATGGTTCGACCTTGGCATTTGCAGGGACTGGCAGTGCGGCCAGAGCACCGAATGATTGCACACACGGGATTTTTAATCAGCGCCAGAAAACTTGCGGACGGCACTGTGCTGCCGACATTTAAAG
>JBJTNR010000044.1:0-4472 GCA_046074145.1 Rhodoluna sp. | reverse complement strand
TGCTGGTTGGTTGAACTTAAACAATCGCGAAGGCAAATTAGTTATAGGTGGGTTGCACATCGGTTTTCTTGGTGTTGATGATGCTCACGACGAGCTTGATCGACTCAACACAATTGCAAGTCAAGCCATGCAACTTTCAGATGCCGAAATTACTTTTGGTGTCTCGCACGCTCCATACCAACGCGTTCTCGAATCGATGAGTGCGTCGGGTGCAAAGTTAATTTTCGCAGGGCATACCCATGGTGGTCAGGTTTGTTTGCCATTCGTCGGTGCACTGACCACAAATTGCGACTTGCCAAACAAAAACGCTAAAGGATTAAGCGCTTGGAATTTTGGTCACGGCGATATGTTACTAAATGTGGTTGCCGGTTTGGGGCATTCAATTTATGCACCGGTTCGCTTTTTCTGCAGACCAGAAGTGCGTTTAGTTACGCTGACCGCTTAGTTTTTTAGAACTAGTTATTTAGCGCTAGTTATTTAATGACCAGGTTTTTGGTCCAAGTGCAATCCATTGACCATTGATATTGTCGCAACGCACGGTTACATCTTTCACGTAGCAACTAATCGAACCACTAGTAATTTTTGAACCGGATGGCAAAATTTGCATCGCTGTTGGGTCGTTGAATTGCCCACTGGCGCAAGCAAATTCTGCAATTTGGCCCGCCTCTGGTTGATTTGCCCAAAGTTGAACTTGATAACCGTAGCTTCCATCGCATCCTTCTGGTGCTGGAATTGGTTCATACATTGCAGCGGCTTCGTTTTGCTCGCATAGCACCCGATCAGTTTCCGAAGTTATTGTGCACCAGGTTGGTCCGCTTCCAACTTTGAATCCGATCCAGCCAAATCCATCGTCGTAGGGTGCCGGATCAACGTCGGTAATAGTTTCGTCGGCAACCGGTGGTACAAGTTTTTGATCTGGAGTCGGCGTGGATTTCGAAGTTGGAGCCGGGGTTCCGTCATCTGGAGCGCAGGCGCTGAGGGTTAGGGCAAGGCTAAGAGCCATCACTACCCCCGCGAATTTGCGCATGACTAAAGAGTAGCGGTGGTAAAACAAGAAACCCGTCAGGTTCTACGCCGACGGGTTTCGTGTTTGTAAATTCTTAAAACTCTTTAGCGACCAATTCGGCAATCTCATATGTATTGAGCGCGGCACCCTTGCGCAGGTTGTCGCCAACAACGAACAATTCGATTGACTTGTCAAAGTCGAGTGACTGACGAATGCGTCCAACAAAGGTTGGGTCTTGCCCAGCAACCATGTTTGGTGTTGGGTAAACGTGCTTTTCTGGCTCGTCGGCAACCACTATGGTCGGTTGCTTCTTGAGTTCGGCGCGCACCTCGTCTGGAGTTAGCGAGTTGGCAAATGTTGCATGCACGGTAAGCGAGTGTGCCACCTGTACAGGCACGCGAACACAGCTAGCCGCAACTTTTAGATCTTTAATTCCAAGAATTTTGCGAGATTCGTCGCGAACCTTCATTTCCTCGGATGTGTGGCCGCCAGCTTTGAGTGACCCCGCGAAAGGAATCACGTTAAGCGCGATCGGGTGGTTCCAAGGTGAGTTCTGCAAATCATTACCGGCTGCGTGCAGTGCGGCACGAACATCGTCGGTGTTGGTGCCAAGTGAGGAATCCTTGCCAACCACGCCAAGTTCCGATGCAAGTTCATCGATGCCGGCAGCGCCAGCACCTGAAACTGCCTGGTAGCTCGAAACCACAAGTTCTTTTAATTCCCACTTGCGGTGAAGCGCGCCCATAGCGGCCATCATGGTCAGGGTTGTGCAGTTCGGGTTAGAAATAATTCCAAGCGGGCGGTTTTTGGCTTGCTCTGGGTTAACTTCTGGAACAACCAGTGGAACCTGATCATTCATGCGGAAAGCACCGGAGTTATCTACTGCGACTGCTCCGCGTTCGGCGGCAATCGGTGCCCAAATTTCAGAAACTTCATCAGGAACGTCAAACATCGCTATGTCAATTCCGTCGAATGCCTCTGGTGAAAGTGCGACCACGGTTAATTCTTCGCCGTGGACTTTAATTTTTTTACCCGCAGAGCGTGGGCTGGCAATCAATCGAATTTCGCCCCAGATGTTTGGTCGGCTATTAATAATGCCGATCATCACTGTGCCAACCGCACCGGTAGCTCCAACTAGTGCGAGATTTGGTTTTGCCATTGCTATCTTCCTGTTCCTGCGTAAACGACAGCTTCGATTTCACTGTCTAAACCAAAGGCAGTGTGCACGGCGCGAGCCGCTGCATCAACCTGCTCGTCGCTGGTGATTACCGAAATTCGAATTTCTGATGTCGAGATCATTTCGATGTTGATGCCCGCATCTGCCAAAGCCTTGAACATGGTCGCCGAAACACCTGAGTGAGTGCGCATGCCGGCACCAACCACGGATACTTTTCCGATTTCGTCGTCGACTTCAACCACTCGATATCCGAGTGAGCTCTTTGCTGCCTCGAGAGCGGCGGCGACTTTTTTGGTGTCGGCATCTGCAAGTGTGAAACCGATATCGCTCACGTGCTCTTCAACGTCAGTACCGGTAGGAGTGTTCTGAACAATCATGTCGATGTTTGCACCGGCATCTGCAACGACTTGAAATAGTTCAGCCGCTTTGCCCGGAACGTCGGGAATACCAATGACCATAATCTTGGTCTGGCCCTTGTCGATGGCCACACCAGAAACGATTGACTCTTCCATGCCTTCTCCTGCTTTGTTTGAATAAACGATTGTTCCCGGGTCGTTGCTGAATGTTGAACGAACTCGAAGATCTACATTGTGACGTCGTGCAAATTCGACGGCACGGATGTGCAAAATCTTGGCACCTGCGGCGGCAAGTTCAAGCATCGATTCGACGTCGATTGCATCAAGTTTTTTTGCACCTTTAACTACGCGTGGGTCTGAGGTGTAAACACCATCAACATCTGAATAAATCTCGCAAAGGTCTGCATTTAGCCCTGCGGCTAGAGCTACAGCGGTAGTGTCCGATCCGCCTCGACCAAGTGTGGTGATGTCGCGAGTTTCTGGGTTGAATCCCTGGAAGCCAGCGACGATTGCAATGTTGCCAGCGTCAATAGATTCACGAACACGTGCCGGGCTGACCTGAGAAATTCTTGCGTTACCGTGACGAGAGTCGGTTGCGATTCCGGCTTGCGAACCGGTGAAAGATTGGGATTTTCCACCTAGAGAATTAATTGCAATCGCTAGCAGCGACATCGAAATACGTTCGCCCGAAGTCAGCAACATGTCTAATTCGCGAGGGCTGGCAGAAGGGTCAGTCGAGACCGAATTGGCAAGTTCTAGAAGTTCGTCGGTGGTATCGCCCATTGCCGAAACAACAACCACAACTTGGTTGCCGGCATTTTGAGTTTCGATTACTCGCTTGGCTACGTGCTTAATCTTGTCGGCATCACCAACGGATGAACCGCCGAACTTTTGCACGATGAGAGCCAAGACCGTATCTCCTAGAGCCGCAGGGAATCGTGGCTGCGCCACATGAAGTCTCTAGTTTACGGTACGACGACCCTCGAAGGCACGGCCGAGAGTCACTTCGTCGGCATACTCGAGGTCGCCACCAACCGGAAGACCAGAAGCCAATCGTGAGACCTTTATCTGTAGTGGGCTAAGCATTCGGGTCAAATAGGTAGCGGTCGCTTCGCCCTCGAGGTTTGGGTCGGTCGCAATGATGACCTCTTGTATTTCCGGGTCGCTCAGGCGAGACATGAGTTCTTTGATGCGCAGCTGGTCTGGGCCGATTCCCTCGATCGGGCTAATTGCTCCACCGAGAACGTGATACAGCCCGCGGAATTCTCGGGTGCGCTCAATTGCTTGAACATCCTTGGATTCTTCGACGACACATATTGCCGAACGATTGCGGCGGGCATCGCGACAGATGTTGCATTGCGCTTCTTCGGTGACGTTGCCGCATATTTCGCAGAACTTAACTCGATCTTTTACTTCTGTCAAAATTTGGGCAAGTCGCTGTGCTTGATCATCGTCGGTTTGCAAAAGAAAGAATGCGATGCGTTGTGCCGACTTTGGGCCGACACCTGGCAAGCGACCAAGCTCATCAATTAATTCTTGAACGACACCTTCGTACATTACTTACCGCCGTTTTTGTCTGCGATAGGTTCGGCACCAAGCATCTCGCGCAAAAGCGATTCGCCATATCTCGTCGATTCGTCGACCATTGGTGATTTGCGAGTTTTTTCAACCGGAGCGGCAACCACGGCTGCAACGGGTTCTGCTATTTCTCCTGGCTCCGGTTCAAGTTTTTCAATCGGTTTAGTTTCCGGTTGTTTTTGTGCAGGCTCAGCCGGCGCTGGGGTTTCGGAAATTTCGGCTTTGAATCTAACCTGTACGCCGAGCACTTCGTTGATTGCGTTTCGCAAAATATCGCTGGCACCGGCTGCGGTTTTAAATGATTCTAGATCTTTGTTGCTCTGGAACTTCAAAGTCAAAATGTCACCGGCGAAAT
>JBJTNR010000043.1:0-8831 GCA_046074145.1 Rhodoluna sp. | reverse complement strand
CACCCGATGATCTTGGTCTCGAGATCAAATTGTTGCCAGGGCATTAGTGATTTTCTAAACGTCACGGTCTCGGCAACAACTACCGGATACCAACCCAACTTTTTCCAGCGCTGCCAAGCACCAGAGCGAAGCGATAGGTCGTATCGGCCAATATCCAGGAGGGTTAAAAACACCCCGTTGTTCATGTGTTTGAAAACGTCTAGGTCGGTCGGCCAAACGCGAAAGCGGCGGCGACCAACGTCTTGCCAACTCAGGCGCGGGCGGCGGCGCCAGCTAAGCAGCACATAGACCAGGCGGAACCAGAGGTTCATCTACCAGATCACCACGCGTTCTTTCTCGTCGAGCCATTCGGCGTCGCCAGGTTTCACATCGAATGCGTCATAGAAGACATCGATGTTGCGAACGATTTGATTGCAGCGGAATTCCGGTGGTGAGTGCGGGTCGGTGGCGAGCCTTTGAATCATCACTTCGTCGCGACCCATCGCGCGCCAGGATTGCGCCCAAGCAAAGAAGAATCTCTGCGCTGCGGTGCTGCCATCGATGGTCGGTGCTTCTTTGCCGTCAAGGCTAAGCAGGTATGCCTTGTATGCGATTCCGAGTCCGCCGAGGTCTCCGATATTTTCACCGATAGTGAGTTCACCGTTCACCTTGTGTGAGTCATCGAGTTGCAATGGTGAAAGTTCGTTGTACTGATTGATAAGTTTTTTGGTTCGATCTTCGAATGCATTTCGATCTGCATCGGTCCACCAAGATTGCAGTGCACCATCGCCGTCATACTTTGAGCCTTGGTCGTCAAAGCCGTGACCAATCTCGTGACCAATCACCGCACCGATTGCACCAAAGTTTTCGGCGTCATCAGCTTCGAGTGAAAAGAACGGAGGTTGCAGAATAGCCGCCGGGAAAACTATTTCATTGAAACCCGGGTTGTAATAGGCGTTCACTGTTTGCGGAGTCATGAACCATTCATCGCGATCGATTGGCGAACCAATCTTGGCTGCTTCGCGTTCGTGCTCAAATGCGTTTGCCCGCTTAACGTTGCCGACCAAATCATCACGAACTATTTCTAACTTCGAATAGTCTTTCCACTTATCTGGAAAACCAATCTTTGGTGTGAACTTGTCGAGCTTGACTAGCGCCTTCGCCTTGGTCTCGTCGGTCATCCAATCGAGTTCTTTAATGCTTTGGCGATAGGCCTCGATTAAATATTCAACTAGTTTGTCCATTCGCTCTTTTGCGGCTGGTGGAAAATATTTCTCGACATAAATTTTTCCGATTAGTTCGCCGAGTGAGCCTTCAACCAAACTCACTCCGCGTTTCCAGCGAGCGCGATTAACCGGAGCTCCGGTCAATTTGGTTCCATAAAACGCAAAGCGTTCGTTAACAAATTCTTCGCTCAGCAATGCAGCCGCACCAGAAATTAATTTCCACGCCAACCAAGCCTTGATGCTTTCCAGGTTTTCGGTTTTGTAAACACTGGCAAGACCTTCGAAGAACGAAGGTTGTGCAACTACCGATTCGGCCAAGACTTTTTTATCGAGCTCGGCACCCTGCAACCAGAGTGACCAATTGAATGTCGAAGTCAGTTTTTGTAATTCATCTAGCGCAACCAGGTTGTAAGTTTTTTCGGCATCACGCGAATCGACGACATCCCAGTGCAAATCGGCGAGCGCGGTTTCAAATTCAAACACCTTGTGCGCTGCGCTCTCGGCATCTGCCTGCGACCAACCCGCGTAGATAAACATCTGAGTGATGTGCGGCAGGTAGGCATCGCGAATCTCGACGTGCTTTGGGTCGCGGTAATAAGCCTCATCTGGCAAGCCCAGCCCGCCCTGAAGCAGATTCACCAGGTAGCGCTCTGGGTTGCCCGGGTCATTGTCGACATAGCTGCCAAACAGTCCACCGACACCTTGCTTGCTAAATTCACCGAGAAGTTTTGTAGTGGCATCGATCGAATCGAGTTGCTCAATGAGTTTCAGTTCGGCGGCAATCGGCGCAACGCCTAATTCGTTGGCGCGAGCTTCATCCATGAAAGAGGCATAGAGATCACCGATTTGTTGCGCGGCACCCGGCTTTGGGTTGGCGGCCGCTTCGAGCAAAATTTCTTTGACCGCAGCCTCGGCGTCATCGGCCAGCATGTGGAACGAGCCATACATCGACTTGTCTTCGGGAATTTCGGTTTCGTTGAACCACTTGCCGTTCACGTGTCTAAATAGGTCGTCCTGCACGCGAACAGTGAGGTCAAATGCTTCTTTTTCGATTCCTGGCTTCATTCCCATCCCTTTATCCTAGGTTGCCTGCGGGTTTAGAATTGGGGCGTGGATCTTCAAAAAATCATCTTGTACTACGGCTTTGCGCCTGTGGCCGACCCGGTCGCGCTGAAGCTGTGGCAGAAGACGCTTTGCGAATCTCTGAATCTCAAAGGCCGCATCATCGTTTCGAAGCATGGCATTAATGGCACGCTCGGCGGCAACATGGAAGATCTCAAAAAATACGTTCGCCAAACTCGCGAATACCCGGGCTTCGGCAAAATCGACTTCAAGTGGTCCGATGGCACCGGCAATGATTTTCCTCGCCTGTCGGTTAAGAACCGCAACGAGTTAGTTGCTTTCACCACCCCGGATGAAATCACCGTGGCAAAGTCTGGAATCACAAATGGCGGCAAGCACCTGAAGCCGGCGCAGGTAAACAAACTTGTCGAAGAGCGCGGTGACGATGTGGTGTTCTTTGACGGCCGAAATGCGTTCGAGGCAAAAATCGGAAAGTTTAAAAACGCGGTTGTCCCAGATGTGCAAACTTCTCACGATTTTGTAAGCGAACTCGAATCTGGAAAATACGATCACCTCAAAGACAAGCCAATCGTGACTTACTGCACCGGTGGAATTCGCTGTGAAATTCTTTCGGCGGTAATGATCAATCGCGGATTCAAAGAGGTTTACCAAATCGAGGGCGGCATCGTTCGCTATGGCGAAGCGTTCAAGGACAAAGGTCTTTGGGAAGGTTCGCTCTACATTTTTGATGACCGCATGGTTCAAGATTTCTCTGATGAAGCAAAGGTCATAGGCGAATGTGAAAACTGCGGCGAAGCCACCAACCAATTCCGCAACTGTTCTTTCGTTGGATGCAAAGACCTGATCTTGCTATGCGACAAGTGTTACGCAGACCCACAGCATTCAGAACACAAATCCACACACACTCGCGGAAAGCGTAATCTCGAGAGCGTCGGTTAGCCTGCTCTTTCGCGCTATCCGGCGGTAAACTTGCCCAATGGGCTTTTTAGATAATTTCGAGAAGAGCTTGGAGCGCCTAGTAAATGGCGCATTTACCAAGACCTTTAAATCTGAATTACAGCCTGTCGAAATCTCGGGCCACATCCGTGCAGAAATGGATTCGAAGGCATCGATTCTTAGCCGCGATCGAATCTTGGCACCGAACACATTCGTGGTTTCGCTGTCGACACCAGATTTCAATCGCATGCAGGTACTTGGTGATTCGCTCATCGAAGAACTAACCGACCTCGCCACCAAGCACGCCAAGAAACAGGGTTTTCAATTTGGCGCTGCACTATCTATTAAGTTGATTGAAGACGGCAGCCTGAATCTGGGCCAGGTGCAGGTGCGCTCGAACACTCAGAACCACGAGATCGAATGGTTGCCAAGCCTCGAAGTCGACGGCAAGCGCTTTTTGCTCAAGGTCGGGCAGACCTCGATTGGCCGCGATGCCAGCGCCGACATCCAAATCAATGACACCGGGCTTTCTCGGCAACACTTTGCCATCGTTTGGGACGGCAAGAACGCAGCGGTGAAAGACTTGAAGAGCACCAACGGCACCAGAGTAAACGGGCGAGCTATCAGCGAGGTTGGCATTGCAGCCGACACCCTAATTCAAGCTGGACGTTTCGACTACATCTTTAAAGTGATCGCAAAGACAGTGAGCGAGTAAATATGAGTGAGTTAGCCCTATTTATAGTTCGCACCGGATTCCTGGTTGTGCTTTGGATTTTCATCTTCAGCATTATTTCTGTAATTCGCGCCGACCTGTTTGGGCAAAAAGTTGTAAGTCGAGTTGCCTCGGCAAATGCTCCGCAGGTGGTTTCGGCGCCGGTGGCGCCGGGTGCTCCGGCATCGCTGGTCAGTGAACCGAGCGGTGTAAATGCAACCAAGTTGGTAATCGTCGATGGCGATCGAACCGGTCACGTGATTGCACTCGATCGTCGCGAACTAACAATTGGTCGCGCAGAAAATTCAGACCTCGTTGTCGATGACGAATTTGCATCTACTCAGCACGCGAAATTAGTTTTGATTAATAACGACTGGCTTATCCAAGATTTGAATTCAACCAATGGAACTTTCTTGGATGGCGCTCGAGTGGGAACGCCTGCGGTTGTGAAATTGAATACTCCGGTTCGCGTTGGTAAGACAACTTTTGAATTGCGAGCCTAAGTAAAACTAAATGGCAATTAAAACCGTAAGCTTCGCAAGTTCTGATATTGGGCGCATTCGCTCGAGCAATCAAGACTCGGGCTATGCCGGTTACAACTTGTTTTTTGTTGCCGATGGCATGGGTGGTCACGCCGGTGGTGACATCGCTTCGGCAATGGCCGCGCAACGCGTTGCGCAGATCGATGCCAATTACGATTCGACCGAAGATGCCACCAAGGCTCTGCTCGACACAATTTGGGAAGCCAACACCATGCTTGGCAAAACCGCGCACGAGCATCCGGAACTTTCTGGAATGGGAACAACTTTTTCTGGTTTAGTTTTTACCGCCGAAAAAGTTACCGTCGGCCACATTGGTGACTCGAGAATTTATTTGGTTCGAGATGGCGATGTATCTCAAGTAACCAGCGACCACACTTTCGTGCAGCGTTTGGTTGACACCGGCAAGATCACTCCCGAAGAAGCACTGATTCACCCGCGTCGAAGTGTGTTGATGCGTGTGCTTGGTGACGTCGAAGAATTCCCAGATGTCGACACTTATTCAATTGACACCCGACCTGGCGACCGCTGGTTGCTTTGCTCGGATGGTTTGTCGGGTGTAGTTCCACCAGAAATCATGGAACGCATTTTGCTCAGCAAGATTAATTCAGAAGAAGCTGCGGAGTTGCTAGTCGGTGAAGCACTCGAGTTTGGTGCGCCAGATAACGTGACAGTTGTTTTGGTAGACGTAGTTGATTCTGAAACCAAAACCGATTTTGTTCCGAGCGCAAGATTTGTTGGGTCTAGTGCCAACGAGGTTGTTATCGAAGAGCGTCGCGGTCGCAGCGTTCTACGCGTGCTTAACCCGCGCAATCTGTTCGACCTATTGCGCAAGGCAGAAGATCCATCAGGATACGTTCCGGAATCAGACGAATACCTAGAAAAGATTTTGCGCGAGACAAAAGTTCACATTCGCTACCGTCGCATTCGACAACTTCTTATTGGGCTGCTGCTAACCGCACTCGTGGTCACCGGAATTGTGCTCGCATTTGATTACACGCAGTCGCGCTTTTACGTTGGTGTGCAAAACGACAAGGTGACTATTTTCAAGGGCATTAAAGAGGCTCTCGGTCCGTTGCGCTTCTCGAGCCCTTACGAAGAGACAACACTGAATTACTCGCAGCTGACTTCGTATCAGCAGAGCCTACTGTCGAGCACAATCTCGGCAACCGATCTGCAAGATGCCAAGCGCATCGTCGAACTTTTGAGATCGCAGGCGAAGTGATGACTAATCCAATCGACCTGCCAAAAATAGTTCGCGTTATTCCGCGCAATCGCAATATCGAATTGATCTTGTTGGCTTTTGCCATTGGTCTAAATGCCTTCGAGCTCGCCCAGATTCAACTTTCGCTGCTCGAAATTTTGACTCCGGAAATTATGATTTACCTTTTGCCGCCGGCTCTGATGGCACTTGCAATTCACGTAATTTTGCGCATCAAGGCTCGAGAGGCTGATGCGCTGATTTTGCCGATTGCACTTGTGCTTAACGGCCTCGGCTTATCCATGATCTATCGACTCGATCTGGGCACCATTGCCAATGGCGGCACAGAGCTGTTTGGAGTGAAGCAGGTCATTTGGATGATGATTGCGATGGCTGCTGCAGCCGTCGTCGTGATTTTCGTGCCTACGCATCTGTTTTTGCGACGCTATGTATATGTATCGATGATCGTGGGTATCGGGTTACTTTTGGCGCCGAGCCTGCCGTTTATCGGCCGCAACATTAACGGCGCCCAACTTTGGATAGGCATCGGGCCGTTTACCTTTCAACCTGGAGAGCTTGCCAAGATTGCGCTGACGGTTTTCTTTGCTGGCTACCTAGTTACTCGTCGTGAAAGTTTGGCGCTAGTTGGTCGCAAGATTTTTGGAATGCGAATTCCGCGTGCGCGTGAGCTTGGCCCAATTCTTGTAATTTGGGCTGCGAGCCTTTTGGTTTTGGTTTTGCAGCGCGACCTCGGTACATCCCTGCTTTATTTTGGTTTGTTCATCGTTTTGGTTTATGTCGCAACCGGTCGTGCAATTTATGTGATTGTCGGTCTGACGATGTTCCTAAGCGGTGCACTTGTTGCCAGCCGAATCATGAGTTATGTCTCCGGAAGATTTGATTCCTGGTTGAATCCGTTTGATTCCGCAAACTACGATGCGGTCGGCGGAAGCTACCAACTCGCACAGGGAATTTTTGGTTTGGCGCACGGTAACCTGCTCGGCACCGGACTCGGCGGTGGAATTCCGCATTTAGTTCCGCTTGCCGAAAGCGACTTTATCATCGCATCGCTAGGTGAAGAACTTGGACTGATTGGTTTGTTTGCAATTTTGGCGATGTATCTGCTTCTTGTTTCGCGTGGCATGCGAATCGGTTTTAATCACCAGGATGATTTCTCGAAACTTCTTGCCACCGGTTTGTCTTTTGTAATTGCTTTGCAGTGCTTCATCGTTATCGGTGGTGTTACTCGAGTGGTTCCACTTACCGGTTTGACCACACCGCTGCTTGCTGCCGGTGGATCATCGCTACTAGCCAACTGGATCATCATCGGTTTGTTGTTGCGAATTTCTGACACCGTTGGAAACAAACCGGCGGAGGTGAACGCATGAATCACGAACTGAAACGCGTGAGTTTCGTCATCTTTGCAATGTTTTTAAGTTTGTTTGTTGCCAGCACTTTGATTCAGGTAGTTGGCTCAGATTCTTACACGCAAGATCAGCGCAATGTGCGTTCGGTCTATGACAGCTACAAAACCCAACGCGGTGCAATCTTGGTCGACGGAAATCCAATCGTCGAATCGACACGGGCCGACGATGTTTATCGCTACACACGCAATTACTCAGACGAAATGTATTCGGCGGTCACCGGTTTCTTCAGCATCTACCAGGGTGCAACCGGTTTGGAATCGGCTATGGGAAGTTACCTAACCGGTCAAAACTCATCACAGTTCTTCGAACAAATCAGTGCGCTGCTCTCGGGTAACCCGGTGAAAGGCGCTTCGGTCGAGTTGACCATTGACCCGGTCGTGCAGAAGGCCGCGTGGGATGCACTCGGTAACAAAAAGGGTGCGGTTGTCGCGATCGCTCCGAAGACCGGAAATATTTTGGCGATGGTGTCAAAGCCTGGGTTCGATGCAAACAAACTCGCTGTGCACGACGGCAAGCAAGCCGAAACTAATTACCGCGCCTACGTGAGTGATAAAAATAATCCGCTGCTTAACCGCGCTGCGAACGAGCTTTATGCACCTGGTTCGATTTTCAAGATTGTTGTTGCCACCGCTGCAATCGAAAGTGGCCACTACAAGGCCGACAGCCCGTTCCCGAACCCGCAAAAGTTCCAACTTCCTGGCACGAACGTAATGATTCAAAACTCGGGTGAGGGAAAGTGTGGTGGCCAGTCCACCGTGACCATCGCCGACGCGCTGCGTTTATCTTGCAACATTCCGTTTGCGCAGCTGGGCATCGCTCTGGGGCAAGATCGCATTCGCGCTCAGGCAGAACTATTTGGTTTCGGCAAGAAAGTTAAGTTCCCAATGACTTCGACCGCGAGCGTTTATCCAAGCAACATGGATGATGCCCAAACCGGCTTATCGGCCTTTGGTCAGTTCGATGTGCGCACCAACCCACTGCAGATGGCGATGGTTAGCGCCGCGGTGGCGAACCAGGGTGTTCTCATGAAACCGAACCTGGTCGAAAATGTTTTGTCTTCAAACCTCTCGGTGCTTTCGCAACCGCAACCAGAAATTTTCTCGCAACCGATGTCGAAAGAAACTGCTGCGACAGTTCGCGACATGATGATCGGTGCAGTTGCTCGCGGTGTATCGAGCAACGGAAGCATCAAGGGTGTCGAAGTTGCCGGTAAAACCGGAACCGCCCAAAACGGAAAGGGCCAACCGTACACACTTTGGTTCACGGGTTTCGCACCGGCAAATAATCCGCAGGTTGCGGTTGCCGTTGTGATTGCAGATGGTGGGGGTCTTGGTCAGGGCGGTGTCGGTAATTCGCTTGCTGCACCGGTCGCAAGAAAAGTTATGCAGGCGGTGTTGCGCAAATGAAACCAGAAGTAGGACAGCTTTACGGTGATCGCTACAAACTAATCAGTCGAATTGCGATCGGCGGCATGGGTGAAGTTTGGCACGCGCACGACGAAGTTATTTTGCGTGATGTTGCAATCAAGATTTTGAAGCAGGAATACATGGGCGACCCTGGATTCCTCGAACGATTTAGAACCGAAGCGCGTCACGCCGCGATGGTTAATCACGATGGCATTGCCAACGTTTATGACTACGGCGAATCGGGCGGTAGCGCATACCTCGTGATGGAGCTCGTACCCGGAGACTCACTCGCCAGAATTTTGGAACTCGATCGTTCGCTGCC
>JBJTNR010000042.1:0-3862 GCA_046074145.1 Rhodoluna sp. | reverse complement strand
ACCTGGGTGGGTTGCGTATTCTTCCATGATCGCGGTCTTTACTGCCTTGTCCAATGCCATAAGTGACTCCTTCTGTTCGCTGCGCGGCGCTCAAAACGGAATGTTTCGGGCTCTCTTTATCCGCGGCCGATTCACGGCAACCTGTCGAGTCTAGCCGAAAATACTGGCCCTGGCTAGGCCGAGCGGCGAGCGGACTTCGAAGGCAGCAGGGTCACAATAAAGGTGAACAACTGAAGCCATATCAATAAAAACCACCATTTGGCAAAGCCCGCGTCACGCATGCGACGAACTAGCACCGCCAACATAGGCAGCAAAAATACTAAACCGACAACATTGCTAAGCGGAGTCGATGCAGTGCTATCGGCTAACGCTTGCCAAAACAATTGCTGGTTGTCGCCGTTTGGGTTTGTTTCTAAGGCAGTTAATAGTGCGTTAGTGGAATCTTCGGCAGCCTTAGCCAGGTTCGGGAAAAACAATTGATCCAGAGTGCTCATAACCGCACTGACTAGAACGATGAAAAGTAGAAAGAACCAATATTCACGTCTAGCTGCTACACCACGGAATTGAGCGTACTTTTTTAGGCAAGTTTTTACCGCTCCGGCAAAGGTCATTTTTTCGTTCATGTTATTAGTTTAGGCATCAAAAAACCCCAACTCGCGAGGCACATTTTGCGAGTCGGGGTTAATTGAGATTTCTAGGGGAAAGAAATCGAGTTTTTAGTCGTCGTCACCTGATTCATGTTCCTCGTGATCTTCGTGATCTTCGTAATCTTCGTGTTCGTACTCTCCACCAGAAGTCGAACCCGAACCTCCGCCGGCCGAAGGTGTAGAACTTGAAACATTGCCAGGGCCGCTGTTAGAACCTGAGCCCGAACCGCCACCAGCAGAAGGGGTTGCGCTAGAGACGTTTCCAGCACCCGAACCCGAACCGCCAGAGGTTCCAGCAGCTTGGGTTGCGTTTGTAGTGTTTGCAAAATCTGTTTTTGGAAGAGCCGGTAGCGCAATTGCCGCTGACTTTGGTTTTTCGACTCGCGCAAGTGGAACTCGAACCTGCTGCGGTGCCACCTGAGTTCCTTCTTCGGTAGGCGCTGGAACAACTTCGTCACCAGTTTGCTCATAAGTTGCATCTGTAGTTTCGGTTTGATTTGCAGAATCGGAATTTGCCGGAAATAGATTCGCACCAAATGCACTCGAGCTCAGAACTGTTCCGACACCGAATAGACCGAGGCCAGCTACAAATCCAAGTCGCTTTGATTGACGAGGCTTTAGCGGCTTTTCGTATTCGTACGGACCGTTGTTGTTTTCTTCCATAACCTCAGACTGGCACCTTGAAATGTGCGTAAACCCGAAAAGGGCTGTGTGTTTGCTGAGAGTCTTGAGCTTAGGGTGCCCTAAATTCCTAGTATTTGACGGGTTTTCACCAGGTCGGCGTTGATGGCCTCGACGAGGTCTTCAACTCCATTGAATTTCGCAGCCGGCCTAATGAATTCGACGTATTCGAGTCGAACGGTCTTGTCGTAGAGATCGATGTCATCGCGGTCGAGCACGTGGGATTCAACCAATCGAGGCACGGCTTGAAAAGTTTCATTGATGCCAACCGAATGTGCTGCCGGATATTTTTCATCACCGACGTGCAGCCATCCGGCGTAAACACCATCTAGCGGAAGATAGCCCTCGGCGTCGCGTGACATGTTCGCAGTTGGAAAACCAATGCTGCGTCCGATTTTTAATCCGTGTTCGATTTCACCAATTGATTCATGGTTGCGACCTAACATTTTGGATGCAAGTTTTACGTCGCCTTCGTCAAGAATTTCACGAATGGTGCTGGTCGAAATTTTGGTTCCGTCAATTGTTGCCGAACTGACTACTCTTACCTCGAAACCAAGTTCTTGGCCTAGGGCATGCAGCGTGCCAACATCGCCGGCTCCCCTGGCGCCAAATTTAAAATCTTCTCCAACGATGACAACTTTTGCTTTGAGTGAGTCAACCAGAATCTGCTGAACAAACTCTTCGGGGCTAAGTTCCGCAAGTGATTCATCAAAAGTAAGAGTCAGCAAAACATCAACGCCGAACGAGCCGATTAGCTCTTGCTTTTGTTCGAAGCCGATCAACGGAAGCGGACAGCTAGCCGGGTTGAGCAGCGCGTCTGGGTGACGATCGAAAGTCAAAACCACAGAGTCGAGATCGTGAGCCTTGGAGGCGGCCAGCAGTTCGGCAATAAGTTTTTGATGCCCCAAGTGGATGCCATCGAACTTGCCGATTATGACGGCAGACCCATTTTGCGAAATCTTCGCGTCAAGCGGGTTCGAAATTGATTGCATTTGGCAAGCCTAACAACTTCGAATTAGGCGATGCTTTTATTCCGCCTTGTTGGCCTTTGGCTTGGGCAGACCCTTGCCAACCATCGACAAAGCTTCGACGCGAACCTGTTCAGGAAGTGGGTTGTATGCAGATGTTCCCATCATTCCCTGACTGTCCAGACGCAACAAGAAAAGTGCAACGGCTCGATTCACTAATTTGTCTTCTCCGCAAATGGTTAGATTCACCGAATAAATCGCCTGGTATGGAGGCGATGCTGTGTCAAAACCAGCTTGGGCAACTGGAGCAATTTTAGGGTTTAGTTCAAAACCAATTTTGTTTTCAGATTTTTGTGCTTCGAGCTGGCTCGCTGCCGAACCCACTCCTTGTGGATCCGAATTTGCATAAAGCACTTCGCCAGTATTTTTATCCTTGCCAAGAATCACCGATGCAGAGTAAAGGCCCGCGGTGACCGCTGCGCTGTGCGGCATGATGGAGATATCGCCTTCTTGAAGTGCGGGAGCCTCAATAGTTTCGCCGCTCGATTTGATGGCAGCTTGCGAAATGTCCTGACCGAGATTCTTCATCCATGAAGAAAAAGCGGTGAGTGCCAGCTCATCGGCTTGGTCATAAATTTTAATATTTAGATCTGGAAATTCTGAGCCATCGTTATCTTTCGAAATTGCGACATCGTTCCAGTTTGTGATTTCACCGTTCAATATTTTGGCGACGGTCGCTGGTCGCAGCGACAATGTCGTGTAATCGGCCATTTGGAAAACTAAGTCCGCTGTCTCTAGAGCGAATGGAACGCTAACGAGTGGTTGGCATTTTTCGCTAACCGGATATGCTCCGATTTCGATGTTGGCTTCTGAATCACCATTATCCGCTTCGAGGTTCATGGCTGGTTCTGGATCAACGCAAGCACCGGCCAGTGATTCGCCCCACTGCGGTGCGAGATCTGACATAAGTGATGGAAATTTAACTCTCGCGGCACCTTCTTGACAGGTGTAAGTTTGCTCCAAAATTTGGGCGGCTACATCTGGTGGCATCGGTGGGTCACAGGCGGTCAGGCTCAGCGAAATGCCCAGCGCTGCAATCGCAGCCAAGATTCGCTGGTTGAACTTCTGTGACATTTTTGTTGCCTTTCTATTTCCATCACCAATGGCGCGACCGAAAAATCGATCGCGCCATAGGCAATTTGGAGATTATTTACTTCTTGATTAGTGCAATTTGGGCTAGCGCTGAGGTCTTCAACTTCGCAGGCAGTGGTACATAACCAAGTGCCGAAGCGTGTCCTGGCATACAGCTACCAACTACATACTTGAACCAACCTTCAACTGCTGCAGCCTTAGTTGAGTCAGCAGCCTTCGGTGCAAGACCGTAGGTCACGATAGTCAACTGGTAAGCATTTGCAATCTTCTTGGTGAAGTCGATGGTTAGAGTGCCATCGGTGCGTGGGCTGGTTGCATCTACAACAGTGGTCTGGCCAGCTAGGAACTTAGCGCCAGCAGTTGCTGAAGGAAGAACAAACTGTCCGTTTGCGTTCTTTAGCGCTGCGTAAGCAA
>JBJTNR010000041.1:0-3109 GCA_046074145.1 Rhodoluna sp. | reverse complement strand
CGGATTGGGATTTTTAACAGCCGGTGAAGAAGTTGGACTTTATTCGACAGCCGGCTGGGTGCGGCTAAGTAGCGAGCACGGACACGTGCTTTCGAAAATTGCTACCAAGTTTTAATCGTCAAAAGTATTAACCATCGCGGTGGCAGCGCGCTCTAGGTATGACCAGAGTTCGGCTTCTTGAAGCGGTGGCAATTGCAATTCATCCAAAGCGTTTCGCATGTGTTTTAGCCACCGATCACGTGCTTCCGGATTAACTTTGAATATCGCGTGACGCATGCGAAGTCTCGGATGTCCGCGAAGTTCCTGGTACGCGGTGGGACCACCCCAGTATTGCTCCAAAAACAGCTGCAGCCGATTTGCCGCCGGGGCTAGATCGCCTTCGGGATACATCGGCCTCAAAACTTCATCTGAGGCAACGCCTTCATAGAATTTCTTAACCAATTTTTCAAATGCGGGCGAACCACCCATTTGTTCAAAGGCGCTGGTCATTTATTTCTGCGACGAGTTACCAACTCGGATAATTTCACCGTTGCGAACGTACCAAAGCGTTCCCTGTGCATCGCGCACTTGTGTAACTCGAAGTCCAACATTCTCGACTACTCCACTGGCCTCGCCGAGGTCGACAGTGTCACCGACTCCGTATTGATCTTCAAAAACGATGTAGAGACCAGATACCAAGTCGCGAACCAGGTTCTGCGCACCGAAACCAAGACCCGCACCCAAAATACCGGCACCGGCAATCAGAGCACCAACGGCAACGCCAAGCTCACTAAGCAACATCGATGCGGAAATCAAGAAAATGCTCCAGGTGATGAAATTGCTGAGTACCGAGCCCATGGTTTTAGCGCGTTGAGAAATACGTGCTGGATTAACTAGGGGAGTGTGCGCCTTGGTGGCGATGCCGTTTATTACACGCTTGACCGAGACCAGGGCAATTGCTCGCAGAACGATTGCTCCGATTACTATGAGCACGATGCGAATTAGCGTGCTCCAGTCGTGCCACACAGTTGTTAACCATTGAACGACATCAGTATTCATCACTAGTCTTTCTGATCGATTGCTTGAACTCGCAGAGCGCGCTCAACGTTGGCTAATCCTTCGACCAAGATACGACGAAGTGCAGGAATTGCTGCAATCTCTTTCTTGTCGATCCAGCTTCTGGTTTTATCAGCAAGCGACTGATTGGCTAAAGGCAATGGGTAAAGGTTTTCCATTAGATACTCGGCAATCTTGAATGTGTTGTCTTCCCAGATTCGAACCGCATTCTCAAAATATTGATCTACGAAATCATTAAGTAGAGCGGGGTCTGGAACACGAACAAATCCCAAACTCGCGGCATCGACCAAAATGTTCGAAAGTTCATGTGTCTGGGTGAGCGTATGCCAAGCCTGCTTTTTTGCCTCGGCCGTTGGAATCGCCGCCCGAGCACCGGCTGCTGACTTCTGACCATTTGAAGTATTGTCGGCTTGAAGTGCTGCGTCGATATCCGCAGCTCCGGCACGACCGCCAACCACGAGTCCGGTAAGAAGTTCCCACTTTAGGTCTGCATCGATCTTGAGCCCTGGCAAAACTAATTTGCTATCGATCAAATCTTGCAGAGCGTCTAATTGGTCTTTTCCATTTGCGAATACAGCAAAGAACTTAGTGAATTGCAGTTGGGCGTCTGACCCGGCAGCCGCGTTCTTAGCGAGAGCTAGAAGACCAGCGCCGATTTCATTTTGAACCTGCTTGCGGTGGTTTTCCGCTACATAGAAATTGGCGGTGGTAACCAGTTGTCGAAGCAGTGTCAACATGGTGGTTGATTCGGTTTCACTTGCGATGTTATTCAAAACCAACTTGATGAAATCTCTCGGGTTAGCCTCGGCATCTCGAGTTGAATCCCATGCGGCTCCCCAAATTAGTGTTCTGGCTAAACCGTCTTCGAACTTATCCAAGTGATCGAGCGCTGTTTGCCATGATTTATCATCTAGGCGAATTTTCGCGTAGGCCAAATCGTCATCATTGATTAGAACTAAGTCCGGGCGCTGTATCCCAACAAGTTCGGCAACCTCGGTGCGTTGCCCATCGACATCCAATTCGAGTCGGTGAGTTCGAACCAATTTATTGTTTTCTAGGTTGTAGAAACCGATAGCCATGCGGTGCGGTCGAATTGTCGGGTATTCCGCGACTGCAGTTTGGGTCAAAGCAAACTTTGTAATTACTCCCTCTGAGTCTGTATCAATTTCAGGTCGAAGGGTGTTAACTCCGGCGGTTTCGAGCCAAAGCTTCGACCAGCTCTTAAGTTCGCGCCCCGAAGTCTTTTCGAGTTCGGTTAATAAATCGACCAATTCGGTATTCGAGAATGCATTCTTCTTGAAGTACGCACCAACTCCGGCCATGAACTTTTCTTGACCCACCCATGCAACCAGTTGCTTGAGCACCGAAGCACCCTTGGCATAGGTGATTCCATCGAAGTTGACCTGTACATCCTCTAAGTCATTGATTTCGGCGACGATTGGGTGAGTGGAAGGAAGTTGATCTTGGCGGTAGGCCCAAGATTTTTCGAGTGCCGTGAAAGTTGTCCAAGCTCCGTGCCACTCGGTCGCCTCGGCGGTTGCCAACGTCGATGCATATTCGGCAAATGACTCGTTTAGCCAGAGATCGTTCCACCACTTCATCGTTACTAAGTCACCGAACCACATGTGAGCCAGTTCATGCAAAATTGTGACCACTCGACGCTCACGTATAGCGTCGGTTACCTTTGAGCGGAAAACATATGTTTCGGTAAAAGTGACTGCGCCGGCATTTTCCATTGCACCTGCGTTGAATTCTGGAACAAACAACTGGTCATATTTTTCAAACGGGTAGGCATAATCAAAAGCCTTTTCATAAAACTCGAAACCCTGACGAGTTTTTTCGAACACGTAATCTGCGTCCATGAATTCGGAAAGCGAAGCACGGCAGAAAACCCCGAGCGGAATTATTCGCCCGTCCGAACTGGTCAACTGAGAACGAGTTTCTGCATATGGCCCAGCAATAAGTGCGGTGATGTAGCTAGAAATTACTGGCGTAGGCGCGAATTTCCAGACCGACTTGCCAGAGCCAAGATCGGTTGGAGTTGGTGTGGTTT
>JBJTNR010000040.1:0-4867 GCA_046074145.1 Rhodoluna sp. | reverse complement strand
CTTAACCGTGTACAAGTTTTACTGCTGTGTCGATGGCGTTAGCTACGTTGCCATCTTGTGGATATCGGAGGCTGCGGCCAATAACTAAGCCGCGTACGCCAGGAAGCGCGAGTGCTTTTTCCCATGAGGCGTATGCATCGTTTTGATCTCCAACTGGATCTCCACCAAGCAAAAGAGTTGGCAAAGTTGTCGACTCCATGACGCGCGCCATATTCTCGACCACCGGCAGTTTCATCCAGGTGTAAGCAGATGAATTACCCAAGCCGTTTGCAATGCTGATCGAATTAATTACAGCATCGGTGCTCAGGTCGTTTCTAATTTTGCCGTCGACCCATTCGCTCATGAATGGTTCAAGCATGATCGGAAGTTTTGCAGCGGCTGCTTCGTTTACCGCTTTGTGTGAAGCTTCGAGCATGTTGGCTGTTCCCGCGTCACCTAGATTTACGCGGTTCAACATTTTTGCAAAATCGAGTCCGTCGCGCACGATTCCGGCAACGTCATAACCGGTGATGCGGTCGTCCATTTCAAATGAAGCACCTCGCAGACCACCGCGATTTAGCGAACCGACAACGATCTTGTCGTCGAGGCAGCCAAGAAGTGCCAAGTCGTCGATGATGTCTGGTGTGCCGAGTACTCCGTCGACGCCCGGGCGAGAAAGCGCAGTTGCCAATCGGTAAAGCAAGTCATAGCGGTTTTCCATTGCGCGTGGGTTATCGCGTACGGCTAGCGCATTACGTGCTGGGTGATCCGCGGCGATGATGAAAAGACGACCATCACCTTTAATTAGCTCGCGATGCTTACGCTTCTTGTAAATCTGTGCGAGTGCACCAGGGTTTGCAGCACGCACTTCGCGTAGTTTTTCGAAATCTAAATTCATTACTTCATCCCCTTCAAAACGTCTTCGACTTCTTCGAAGGTAGGCATTGCCGTTGAGCACTCGAGGCGGCTCGCAACAATTGCACCGGCGACGTTTGCAAATTTCAAAATTCTTTCGAGTTCCCAGCCTTGGAGAAGTCCGTAGCAGAATGCTCCGCCGAAGCTGTCGCCCGCACCTAATCCGTTTACTACGTCAACAAAATATGGAGGTACTTCGACGGTCTCGGAACGAGTCTTTGCCAGCACTCCCTTAGGGCCTTGCTTCACTACGGCAATTTCGAGTCCGCGTTCTAGAAGTGCATCGGCCGCGCGCATTGGTTCGGTTTCGCCAACCGCAACTTCACACTCTTCTTTATTACCTATGGCAATTGTCACGTGCTCAAGTGCTTTGGCGACTTGCTCACTTGCAAGTTCCGGTGAACTCCAGAACATTGGACGGTAATCAAGATCGAGAATTGTGTGAGGCTTGCGGGCACGTGCGGTCCAAGCAACTTGGTGCGCAGTACGCGATGGTTCTTGACTTAAACCGGTAACGGTTGCCCAATAAATTTTTGCGTTGCTGATTGCGTCTAGATCTAATTCATTTTGATTAATGACAAGATCTGGAGCTTTTGGTTCGCGGTAAAAATAAAGTGGAAAGTTATCTGGCGGAAAAATTTCGCAAAATACTACAGGCGTTGGAAGTCCCTCTACGCCCGAAACAAATTTGTCACTAACACCAAGTCGAACTAATTCTTCGTGAATGAATTTTCCGAACGGATCGTTTCCAGTGCGAGTAATCACAGCTGACTTGAGGCCATACTTTGCAGCCGCAACTGCAACGTTGGTTGCACTGCCGCCCAAGAACTTGCCAAATGAAGTCACGTGCTCGAGCCCGACGCCGATTTGGTGCGGATAAACGTCCACGCCAACGCGACCAATAGTGATCACATCAAATGTCTCAGACACAAAATCCCCTTAGATTTTCAGGCCAAATTCTATTTGTTAGTTTGTCCTAACATACTCTATACCGTAAAAAAGTGCCAACCGAACCACCACCAGACCACTACCAGGGCAATCCTGGTATTGCGGTTGTGCATGATTCTGGCTACCAGCTCCCCCAAGGGGGCCACGATATCGGGGCGGATCCGGCCAATTATCCATGCGGTTAGGCCCAAGGCTAGGACCACCGAATATTCAATGATTGGGATCATTTTCGCCGCCACCTCGTAATTTGCAGCATTCCGACGCCAATCATCATCCAAAGCGCCAAGAAAATCGCCCGACCGTAGGGCAAATCAAGCACCGGGTTCACCAGCACCGAAATTGTCGGGTAAGTCTTGTCGTCTTTATAGACGGTGGCAAATATATAGGCGAACAGCTCGGATACCGCCATAAATAGGGCCAGGCTCATCCATATCCACTTGGTTCGATTCATGACCGGCGTGAGCGATGGTTTTGGGCCATGATCGCGGTAATAAATAAGTGAAAAAGCCAGCGGAGCCAGCACCAAGAAAAGCGCGACATCTTGCCAGCCGCCACGCTTCGAAAAGAACAACACGCTGCTCGATATAAATATGAGAAGGCCGATCAGCCAAACACTGATTTTTGGCCGTTCCGGCATGCCGAATTGATTCCATTTTTTCCAATCGGCCACGATTAGCAAACTGCCGGTTCCGAAAATGATGGCGTCGACCACGGAGCCTCGATTGATGTGAAACGCGGTGGTAAAAGCCATGACCGGAAGCCATGGATTTATGCCTTTTAATAGCCGCTTCATGATTTCAGGCTAGTGCGTAATAGAAGGCAACACTTCTGCCGGTAAAAATATCCGTGGCTATATTTGTGCCTATGCCTCTTTATAACAACATCACCGAAGCTTTCGGAAACACACCTCTCGTTCGCCTAAACCGCGTGACCGACGGCGCCGCAGCCCACGTCTATGCGAAGCTCGAGTTTTACAACCCATCGAGCTCGGTGAAAGATCGTCTTGCCATCGCAATGGTCGACGCTGCCGAAGACTCGGGCGAACTAAAGCCTGGCGGAACCATCATCGAGGCAACCTCGGGTAACACTGGAATCGGATTGGCAATGGTTGGTGCCGCTCGCGGTTATCGCGTGATCATCGTGATGCCTGACTCGATGAGCTTAGAACGTAAAGTTTTGACCCGCGCCTATGGTGCCGAAGTTATTTTGACTCCTGCCAGCGAAGGCATGACCGGTTCAGTCGCCAAAGCCGAGGCTCTTGGCAAAGAAATTTCGGGATCAGTTTTGGTTCGTCAGTTTGATAACCCTGCGGGTCCAAAGATTCACCGCGAAACAACCGCCGAAGAAATTTGGCGGGACACCGACGGCAAAGTTGCAGCGCTAGTTGCTGGTTCTGGAACCGGTGGAACCATCACCGGCACCGGTCGTCGACTTAAAGAATTAAACCCAGATGTAAAAGTCTTCGCGGTGCAACCTGCCGCTTCGCCACTTTTGACTGGCGGAACCGCAGCGGGTCACCCAATTGCCGGAATCGGACCGAACTTCATTCCGAGCATTCTTGATACAACCGTTTATGACGATGTAATTTCTGTCGAAAATGCCGATGCATTCACCTGGTCCCGTCGCTTAGGTGCCGAAGAAGGCATCCTTGGTGGTATTTCATCGGGTGCGGCTATTTATGCTGCTGCCCAAGTTGCCAAAAAACCTGAATTTGCTGGCAAGATTGTCGTAGTAATCATCCCGTCCTTCGGTGAGCGTTATCTATCGACAACTCTTTACAAGGACATTCAAGAGGAATTTAACCCAACCAGTTGATCAGATTTAGAGAAGACATTCGAGCGGGGCTCGCTCGAGATCCAGCTACCCGCACCGCAACCGAACTCTTCTTTACATCACCCGGATTACACGCAATCTGGTCTCACCGAATTGCAAACTTTCTTTGGCGTAATGGTTGGCGCACACCCGCTCGCATTCACGCTTTCTGGACTCGCTTCTGGACCGGAATCGAAATCCACCCTGCTGCAACCATCGGCCGCCGCGTAGTAATCGATCACGGTATGGGTGTCGTGATTGGTGAAACCGCAATCGTTGGCGATGACGTTTTGATTTACCATGGGGTCACCCTTGGCGGCACGGTGAACGCCCAGGTGAAACGCCACCCAACCATCGGCAACAATGTTTTGCTTGGCGCAGGTGCGATCGTTTTAGGTGACGTGACTGTAGGCGATGGCGCCAGAATCGGCGCGAATGCGGTGGTTACCAAGGATGTGCATGCCGGCAGCACTTTTGTTGGCCGCTGATTTCGACACAGTTAATCGATTCACGGGCGATTCCCAACTTTTCAGGCGCATAATTGTCTCGACGGGTGCGCCCGTCGAAGGGAGGTCATAGCCATGATCAAGTATTCAGACGGATGCAACTGTGGTGGAAGCTGCAAGTGCGGTGGAGACCACAAACACTAGGTTGCCTTTAAACAAAAATGCTCAGGATTTCTCCTGAGCATTTTTGCTTTAAGTTCTAAGCCCAAGCGCCAATGATTGCACCGGCAATGGTGAGCGCAACTATGTCGGCGCCAACCTCGATAATCCAAACTTTGAAGCCTGCAAAAACTTTGAAGTTTGCCTGGCCAAATAGTCGGTGACCGAGCGATGCTGCGGCACCGATGCCAACGGCAAGAATGAAACCGATGTAAGCACCTGGCCACCAATTCATTCCTGGTGCGGCTGCGCGAGCAATGTTTATCACGCAAGCCAACGTTGCTGCCTGCGCCAAACCACCAAGGTAAGTGCCAAAGAACATCGCGAATGTTTCGCTGCCCTTCATCTGAACACGTTCGGTTGGAAGTTCACGACCCAAGGCGATAATCCACTTTGGATAAAAAGTTTTTGGCCCAAACCAAATTGCACCAATTGCAAATGTAGAGATTGAAGCGACGAATACGGCTAGCCAATTGATGTCAAATAAATTCATGGAAAAATCCTACTCGCGGGCGAGCGAGTTAAGCGTGTTCGTCTAAGAAGTACTC
>JBJTNR010000039.1:0-8157 GCA_046074145.1 Rhodoluna sp. | reverse complement strand
TAACGCCCGGGCGAAGTGTGCCCTCGACATTAATCGCCATTGTTTTGAAAGGCTTGAGCGGTAGGGTCTGCGTGGCAAGCACATGTTCGACTTCGCTGGTGCCAATTCCCATTGCCAGCGCGCCAAATGCACCATGGGTAGAAGTGTGTGAGTCGCCGCAAACCACAGTTATGCCGGGCATGGTTAGACCGAGTTGCGGACCAACGACGTGGACGATTCCCTGTTCGATGTCGCCGAGCGAGTGAATTCGAATTCCGAATTCCTTGGCGTTGTGTCGAAGCGCCTCGATCTGGGTGCGACTGGTTGGGTCGGCGATCGGCTTGTCGATATCCCAGGTTGGTGTGTTGTGATCTTCGGTCGCAATGGTTAAATCTGGTCGACGAACTTTGCGACCAGCCATACGCAAACCATCAAAAGCTTGTGGGCTGGTGACTTCGTGAATTAGGTGAAGGTCGATGTAGAGCAAATCCGGAGACCCGTTTTCGCCTGCGGCGACCAAATGGTCGTTCCAAACTTTTTCAGCCAAAGTTAATGGCTTAGTTGTCATTGACGCACCTTAATACGATTGAAATTAGAGTTTACCAAGCGTCAGGCGCCAAGGCTATGGCTTTGTTGGTGATCCCAAGGGGATTTGAACCCCTGCTGCCGCCGTGAGAGGGCGGTGTCCTAGGCCGCTAAACGATGGGACCGTAAGAGCAACCTGTCCATTATGCCATTGACTGGTTGCGGGCGCTAGTTGCGAAAACTTTCAACGCCCCCTGCACTACTTCGGTGCTTATCGGTGAAAAACCTACAGCTTCGCCATCCGAATACGCAGGCATTTTTCCGGCATCGATTTTTACTTTTTTTGCACGGATAATTTCGACCGCGGGATGATCGACGTGACCGCCCGAATATACTTTCGGAAAAACTTTTATCAATTCGAAGCGTGACATTTTGTGAACAATAAATAATTCAATGAATCCGTCTGTCACATCTGCAAACGGAACTACTTTCATGCCACCGCCGAATTGAGGCGAATTACAAACTGCGCAAAGCATCGCTTCAAACTCTCGAACCTCGCCATCAATCTCGGCTTTATATTGAATCGGTTTAAATTTGGCAAGTTCTGCAACCATTGCCACCTGATATCTTGCCGGACCTTTAGGCCACTTCATCGTGTTAGCGCGTTGATTTACCAGAGCTTCGAAACCCGCAGAGAGTGTTCCAAAGAACCAAAATTGACCGGTCGAGGTTGTCGCCGAAACCGCATCTACCACCCTGGGTTGATTTAGGTTGCTTAGTATCACCCTGGCGCTGGCAATACCGTCGTGAATAGGCAAACCCAGAGTGCGCGCACTGTCATTTCCCGTCCCGGCGGCCACAATTCCAAACGGAATATCGGTTTGAGCAACAAGGTTTATCGCATGATGCACCATGCCGTCGCCACCAACCACGACCAGCCCATCGAGCAGGCAATCATCCAGCGCCTGTTTCGCATTTTCTAGGCTCGAAGCTAGGTCATTTCCAGAAAGATTTAAAACTTCTGCTTCGCGTTGTAATTCGGTGATCGCAATTTCGCCAATCAATTTGCCGGCTCCATTACCCGAACCGGGATTAACGATTACACCTAGTCGTTTCATCGCGTGGCCAAATAAATAGAGACGTATTCAAATGCGCCGACGGAAATACCAACTGCGGCAAGCGCCAGCAAGATCAAGCGAGTTCGTAATCGTTTTTTTCTAAAATCTCGAGACAGCATGACCGTATCGTAAATACCTTCGATGCTTTCTTTGGCCAAATGCAAGCCTGCCGGTGAATTTGGTTGAGAACCGTCTGAGCCGATTGCAATTCCAACCTGCGCTTCAGCCAGAGAAAGACCGTCAATTTCAAGGTGCCCAACAAGTCCAACTTTTGAGCCGTCAGATTTAAGCTTCTGTATTACTTCAAATCGCTTGCCCGGTAAGACTTCGGCAAACACCTCGGCAATGCCGAATTGCTTGGCGACATAATCTGCTACCCCGGTGGCATCGCCGGTGACCATCGCTACGCGGATTTTTAAAGCGTGCAAATAGTTCACTAATTCGGCGGCGCCTTTTGCGGCATGTTCTTGTAATTCGATCATGCCAAGCAACACCGAGTTTCTAACCACATAGACAACAGTGTGGCCAACTTGATTGGCAGCATCAGAACGCACAAGGTCATCTACATAAATAGGTACATTTCGAGAGGTTAGCAAGATGGGACCTCCGACCAATATCGAATCGCCTTCAAGATAGCCAACTACACCGTGGCCAGGGATTACGCGAAAATCTACGGCATCGGGTTTCTTTAAACGTTTGCGTCTTGCTTCGGCAACTATTGCCTTGGCAATAGGGTGCTTCGAATGAATTTCGATGGCAGCAGCTATGGCAAGCACTTCTTTTTCGTGCATCATGTCTGAGCCATAGGCAAGTCGAACTTTTACCACTTGCATTTCGGGGCTGGTTAGCGTGCCAGTCTTATTTAGAACAACAACGTCTAGTTTTGACGCAAGCTTGAACTGATCCGGGTCAGTTATGGTGAGGCTAATTTGAGCCGCACGCGCACGCATAGCTCGAGAAAGTTTTAGGTGTTTAGGTTCTGACCCCATCTAAGAATCTTAACCTCGTATTTGGCACAATGTATTCATGCAGATAACCAAACGCGAACATGCCTGCTTGATCCTCGAGGAATCTGGTCAACGCATAATTCTTGACCCAGGAGCGTATTCATCTCCAATCGAAGGCATCAAATCGGTGCTTGCGATTGTCATAACTCATGCTCACGATGATCACTGCTTTGAGGCGCAGCTCGATCGCATTTTGGCATTAAATCCTGGTGCCATGATTTATGGAACCGACGAAGTTTGCAAACGACTCGAGAATTACAAAACCACTCGCGTGCACCACGGAGACTATTACGAAGTAGGGCCATTTACATTGGAGTTCTTCGGTGACATGCATGCCGAAATTCACAGTTCAATTCCACTTATTCAAAATTGCGGTGTCATGTTCAATGACAAGTTGTACTATCCCGGCGACAGCTACACCACACCGGATCGTGACGTTGAGCTGCTGGCTTGCCCTGCATCTGCTCCCTGGCTGAAGATTGGCGATGTTATGGACTTCATTGCGGCAGTGAAGCCAAAGCGAAGTTTTTCCACACACAACGCACTTTTAAGTGAACTTGGTCACGACCTAAATAATGGTCGAATCAAATTGGTGACAGAGGCCGGTGGCGGAACCTTTGAATATCTAAAGCCGGGCGACAAGACCCAGGTTTAGGTTTGGTTACATGCGGCCGGCGGATTCATCAAAAATGCTGATCCGAAGTTTGATGATTTTTTTTAATTTTGCGTCCGATAGTGGTTTATCCGGATCGATTTGAATTGTGGTACCGACAACTTTCAAATCCGGAAAAAGTTCCTGAGCCTTTTTGCCGAGCATTCGCCCGCCGTGGATGCTCACGTGATTTTTCCAGCCAGAAATAAAGAACGGAACTTTGCCGCAATAGGTGAATCCAATGATTCCGTAGGAAATTTTTGATTCAGTGTTTGGAATTGTTGCCATGACCACGTCGTACATGTGCTCGAGCACTTTTCGTTGAATTGGGCTTTGCGCCTTCAAATAATTAGTGACGTCTTTATTCATGCAATCTCACTTGCTGGGGTACCTGGACTCGAACCAAGAACAAAGGATCCAGAGACCTCCGTGTTGCCAATTACACCATACCCCAAGGGATTTTTTTGCTCCCCAATCTTATCCCGAACTAAGCGGAGCGGGCAAACGCTTTTAGGCGCTCAATGGTTTCGGATTTACCGAGAATTTCCATTGATTCGAAAAGCGGTGGCGAAATTCTGCGACCAGAAATTCCGGTGCGAAGTGGGCCGAATGCTAAACGTGGCTTCAATCCCATTTGTTCAATCAACACGTCATTCAGAGCGTTCTGTAATTTCTCGGTTTTAAATTCAACATCAGAAATTTGATCGAGTGTCGAAATTGCTTTTTCAAGAACTTCACCGATGTTGTCAGGCATGCCAGCCAATGCGTCTTCTTGAATTTCGATGTCTGCTGATTTCTTGAATAAGAAGCTCAGTAAATCTGGCGCTTCACTTAGGACTGTTATGCGTTCTTGGATTAACGGGCAAGCTGCATCCAAGATTGCGTTTTCATTTTCGGTAAGCGATTTGCTCACGACGCCGGCGCTCTGCAGGTATGGAATCACTCGTGACTTGAAGTCTTCGGCAGTGAGCAAGCGGATATGTGCAGCATTGATTGCCTCTGCCTTTTTCAAATCAAATCGAGCCGGGTTTGGGTTCACGTTTTCAACGTCAAATGCGCCAGCCAATTCATCGAGGCTAAAAACGTCACGATCAGCGTTCAAGCCCCATCCGAGCAGCGCCAAGTAATTCAGCAAGCCTTCTGGAATAAACCCTCGATCGCGATGGTGGAACAAGTTTGATTCTGGGTCGCGCTTGGAAAGTTTTTTATTACCCTCTCCCATTACGTAAGGAAGGTGCCCGAAACGTGGGATGAATTCGGTAATTCCGGCTTCGAACATTGCGTTGTAAAGAGCAATCTGTCGAGGTGTAGATGAGAGCAAATCTTCACCTCGAAGAACATGTGTGATGCCCATCAGAGCATCATCGACCGGATTTACCAGCGTGTAAAGTGGCTGCCCATTCGGGCGCACCACCACGAAATCGGGAAACGAACCTGCCGGAAAAGTAATTTCACCACGTACCAAGTCGGTGAATGAGATGTCAACGTCTGGCACGCGAAGGCGAAGAGCCGGAGAGCGACCTTCTGCTCGGTAGGCGGCGCGTTGCTCTTCGGTGGAATCGCGTTCGGAATTGTCGTAACCCAATTGCACGGCGCGACCAGCTGCTTTGTTGCGCTCATCGATTTCTTCTGCGGTTAGGTAACTTTCGTAAATATGCCCTGAAGCCTTTAGCTTTTCGATTACCTCTTGATAGATCTTTCCGCGCTCACTCTGGCGATATGGTTCTGCCGGTCCCCCAACGTTTACGCCTTCATCCCAGTTGAGACCGAGCCAACCGAGTGCATTGAGAATCATCTCGAATGATTCTTCGCTATCGCGTTCGGCGTCGGTGTCTTCGATTCTGAAAACAAATGTTCCGCCTGTGTGGCGAGCGTATGCCCAATTAAATAATGCCGTGCGCACCAAGCCAACGTGAGGTGTGCCAGTAGGCGAAGGACAGAAACGCACTTTGATGTCGGCGCCAGTCGCGTTAGTAAAAGGTGCAGTGATTGTAGACATGATTAGTCCAGTCTAAATCACAGGGTTTATAAGTGTGCCGATGCCTTCGATTTCACATTCGACCACGTCACCGGCATTTATCTTGCTAATTCCGGCGGGAGTTCCGGTGAGAATAACATCGCCCGGCAAGAGAGTCATGTTTTCACTCACGTAAGAAACAATTTGTTTAATGCTGTGAATCATCACGTCGATAGTTGTGCTTTGCACAGTTTCACCGTTGATGCGGCTCTCGATAGCCTGACCGTCCGCCTCGAACTCGGTTTCGATCCAAGGCCCTAGCGGGCAAAATGTATCGAAGCCTTTCGATCTGGCCCACTGGTCATCGGTGAATTGCAAATCTCGCGCAGTGACATCGTTGGCTACCGTGTAGCCCCAAATGTAATTAAGTGCATCTTTTTCAGAAACGTTTTTTGCTAACTGCCCAATTACAACTGTTAGTTCAGCCTCGAGTTCGACTCGTTGGCTTTGCTTGGGAATCACGATTGCATCGCCCGGGCCAACAACGGCAGAAGAGGGTTTGAAAAATAAAGTTGGTTCCTCGCTTAGTTCAAGTCCAAGTTCGCCAGCGTGGTCGGCGTAATTTTTCCCGACGCAAACAACTTTTGATGGAATTGTTGGCGCCAAAAGTTTTACTTCTTTAATTGGAACGCGCTCACCCGTGGTTTCGTAGCCGTTGATCAGCGGGTGACCTTTGAGAACCACCAATTCTGGGCCATCCACAATGCCGAATCGTGGATCGTTATTCTGACTAAATCGCGCTACGCGCATTTATTGGGTCCTTTATTAATCTGCCAGCTTGAGCATCCATCCGTGACGGTCTTCGACCGTTCCGTATTGAATGCCGGTTAGTTCTTGTCTCAAGCTTGAAGTTAGTTCGCCTGGCTGAGCATTCGCGTCGCCGATGGTTTCATCGCGACTCTTAAATTGCCCAATCGGTGTAATTACAGCCGCCGTGCCACAAGCAAAAGCTTCTGTAATCTCGCCGGAATTGATTCCCTTGCGCACTTCGTCAAGTGTGACCATGCGCTCTTCGATTTTCAATCCGCGATCTTTAATCAACTGGATAATTGATGCTCGGGTAATTCCGCGAAGGATTACGCCGTCTAGCGACGGTGTAACCACGTGACCATCCTTGTAAACAAAAAACACGTTCATGCCACCGAGTTCTTCGATATGAGTTTCGGTTTCTGCGTCTAGAAACAACACCTGCGAACAGCCGTGCTCGTAGCCTTCGTTTTGAGCAAGCAACGAGGCGGCATAGTTACCGCCGGTTTTAGCTTCACCGGTACCGTGTTTGCCGGCACGCGATGAACCGAGTGCAATCCAAATCGAAACCGGCTTAAGGCCACCAACAAAGTAAGGTCCAACCGGTGATGCAATTACCCTGTATTCGGCGCGGTGCGCAGCGCGAACGCCTAGAAAATCTTCGGCAGCAATTTCAAACGGGCGAAAGTAGAGAGTTTTTTCGTCCACAGGTTCAGGCACCCAGGCGCCATCAACGGCAATCAGTTGGCGAAGCGATTCAATAAATAGTTCTGTCGGCAGTTCAGGCAAAGCCATGCGGTGTGCTGACTTCTGCAGACGCTTCGCGTTCTCTTCTGGGCGGAATGTCCAGATTGAACCGTCTTTGTGGCGATAGGCCTTAATGCCTTCGAAAATTTCTTGTCCGTAGTGCAGAACCGCAGCCGAAGGTGACATCTGAATCGGGCCGTAAGGAATAACCTGAGCGTCGTGCCAGCCTTGATCTTTATCCCAGACAATCACAATCTGGTGATCGGTCAGGTTTGCGCCGAAAACGGGTGCCTTTAATATTTCGGTACGTTCGGCATCTGGTGTTGGGTTCGTCGAACGCACAACTTTGAATTTCAGATCGACCATGACCTTCTTCTTTCTTAAAGCTTTTATAGAAGCGCGAAAATGCTTTCGGCAACTTCTTGGGTTGAACGCTTTGATGTGCCGCGGTTAGCCAAATCGGCAGCTACGGCATTTTCGATGCGCGCTGCAGCTACCGGATTCTTCAGGTGCTCGAGCATTAGTGCTGCCGAAAGTATTGCGGCAGTTGGATCGGCAATATTTTTGCCAGCAATATCCGGAGCCGAACCATGTACCGGTTCAAACATGCTTGGAAAGACGCCGTCTGGATTGATGTTCCCAGAAGCACCTAACCCAATGCCGCCACCGATGGCAGCCGCCAAATCTGTAAGGATGTCGCCAAAGAGGTTGTCGGTCACAATGACGTCAAATCGCTCTGGATCGCTGACCATAAAAATTGTTGCCGCGTCAACGTGCAGATAGTCGTGCTTGATGCCGGGGAATTCTTCTGCAACCTTGTCGACGGTGCGTTGCCACAACCAACCGGCGTGCACTAACACGTTGTGCTTGTGAACAAGCGTAACTTTTTTACGATCGCGGTTCGATGCAAGTTCAAATGCGAAACGAACCACGCGCTCAACGCCAAATGCGGTGTTCACTGAAACTTCATTCGCGACTTCTTCTGGAGTGCCGACTCGAATCGCACCGCCATTTCCGACATAGGGACCTTCTGTACCTTCGCGCACGACTACGAAATCGATTGCACCCGGCTCAGCCAGTGGGCTGGTAACTCCCGGGTACAACTTAGTTGGGCGCAAATTTACATAGTGGTCAAATGCAAAGCGCAACTTGAGAAGAAGCTGCCGCTCTAGTACCCCAGACGGAACTCGAGGATCACCGATCGCACCGAGCAAAATTGCGTCGTGCTGCTTTAGCGATTCCAAATCTTTGTCGGTTAGAGTCTCGCCGTTTGTCAAATAGCGTCTCGCACCAAGATCAAATTCGGTGGTCTTAAATTCAACTCCCGAACCAGCGGTAACGCGATTCACGGCGTCGAGTGCGATA
>JBJTNR010000038.1:0-10528 GCA_046074145.1 Rhodoluna sp. | reverse complement strand
TGCCAGTACCGCAGTCGGTTAAAACAACCGAGTAATAGCGCGCAGCCATGTCAGCAACCACGTTGTAGTCACCTTCGTCGAAGGCTTCAGAAAGCATTGGGTCTGAGTCAGAAGCCAAAACGTCAAGGCGTGTCACATCTCGCGAAACCATTGTTGAGAAATCGGTGAATCCATCGATTGCTGCGGCACGGTTTACAACATCACGAACAGTAAATCTTGTCGATTTTGAAACGCGCTCTGCAAGAGTTCCACGGTCTGGGTTTGCATCAATGGCAATCACGCGGTCCTCACGAGACAAAGCCAAAGCCATTCCCAGCAATGTTGTAACGGTGGTTTTTCCTACACCACCCTTGCGAGTGAGCACAGGAACAAACTTCGCTCCACCGGCTAACGGTGCACTGATGCGAGCATCCAGCGCCTTACGTTCCCGGACCTTAAGCGAATCACCTAGGTTTACCGACTTCAAAGTTAGGAAATAAATAAATCTACGGAATCCCGATTCCGGTGCCGGACGGTGTCTAGGGCTGACATCAATCAGGCGATCGGCAGTGAGCATGGCAGCCGGTTCCGGCTGATCAAAAATTTCTCCGCGAAGACTGTCGCGACGTGAATATGAAGTGCGAGTAGCTGGAAGGTCGTTCGGGTCTTCGATTTCGCGCGTCGCCAAAATCGGGTCTTCGGTTACCACTTCGATTGAGTTGGTGGCAGGAGTCACATCGATCGAACCTGCGTCTACTGCAACTTCCGCCAACGAGTGAGATCGATTCTCATCCTCGGCTGGTCGAGGTGCGAGGAAGTCGGTATCGATTTCTGTCGACTTCTTTTTACCTAGAAACGCCAACGAGTACTCCTAATTTCTTTTCTTGCGCAGATTCACGCATCGCTGACAAGTTTACCTGCTGACCGAATGGTCGTTATCCCGCTTATTTACAGGGATTATTCAGGCTCGACGACAAGAATCAGGTCGCCCGCATCAACCGGCTGGGTCTTACCAACGGCCAATCGTCGAACCACACCAGATACCGATGAAGTGATTGTCGCTTCCATTTTCATGGCCTCGATTGTGGCGACCGGTTGTCCAACTTCGACGTGCGTGCCTTCGACAATTTGCAAAGTGACAACTCCGGCGAATGGTGCTGCAACGTGGCCGGTATTGTTTGGGTCTGCTTTTTCAGCCTGGACCGTATTAACGACAATCTTTCGGTCGCGAACGTTGATTGGTCGAAGCTGACCATTGAAGGTTGCCATCACGGTTCTGAAGCCCTTGGCATCTGGAGTTCCGATGGCTTCGAGCCCGACGTAAACCTGAACACCCTTGCCAATGGTAATTACGTGCTCTTCACCCGGCACGAGACCATAAAGGTAATCCACGGTCTCAATTTGATCGAGGTTTCCAAAATTTTCTTGCGACTTTAGGAATTCGGCAGTTGGCTGTGGGAATAACAAACGGTTTAAGGTTGCTCTGCGTACCGACGCGTCACTTCCCTTTAGTGATTCAATATCTTCGGCACTAACCGGGGTTATTCCAAATTTTAAATTCTTGCCCGCCAAGACTTTGGTGCGGAATGGCTCAGGCCATCCTCCAGGTAAGTCTCCAAGTTCACCAGCCATGAATCCAACTACGGAATCTGGAACGTCATAATTTTGCGGATTCTCGGCAAAGTCCGCAGGGTCTGCATTTACCGCAACAAGGTGAAGTGCAAGGTCGCCGACCACTTTCGATGATGGGGTTACCTTGGTAGGTCTTCCGAGAATTGCGTTAGCGGCGGCATACATGTCTTCGACTTTTTCAAACTGATCGCCTAAGCCGAGAGCGATTGCCTGTTGGCGAAGGTTTGAAAGTTGCCCACCAGGAATTTCATGTTTGTATACGCGACCGGTTGGTCCTGGTAATCCAGATTCAAAGGGTGCATATACCTTTCGCACGGCTTCCCAATATGGCTCAAGCTCCGCAACGGCGCTTAGTGGGATGCCGCTGTCCTTGTCGGTGTTTGCCAAAGCTGCAACAAGTGCCGAAGCAGATGGTTGGCTGGTGGTTCCTGCCATCGGTGCGCTGGCAACATCAACTGCATCGACACCGGCGTTGATGGCCGCCATAAGCGTTGCTAGCTGACCACCTGCAGTGTCGTGAGTGTGCAAGTGCACTGGAAGTTTGAATTTGTTGCGAAGTGCGGTTACGAGTTTTTCTGCCGCGGCTGGACGAAGGAGGCCTGCCATGTCTTTGATTGCAATGATGTGTGCACCGGCGGCCACGATTTGTTCTGCAAGTTTTAGATAGTAATCGAGCGTGTATAACTTTTCATTTGGGTCAAGCAAATCAGCGGTGTAGCAAAGAGCCACTTCGGCAACTGCGGTTTTGGTTTTAAGCACTGCGGCAATTGCCGGTTTCATTTGTTCGACATCGTTTAGTGCGTCAAAAATTCTAAAAATGTCTACGCCCGTGGCAGCAGCTTCGGCAACAAAACTTTCTGTCACTTCGGTCGGATAAGGCGTATAGCCGACAGTGTTTCGACCGCGAAGCAACATTTGAATACAAAGGTTTGGCATGGCAGCTCGAAGAGCGGCCAACCTCTGCCAGGGATCTTCCCCAAGGAATCTAAGGGCAACGTCGTAAGTCGCTCCGCCCCACGCTTCGACCGAGAGTAATTGAGGGGTAAGTCTTGCTACGTAAGGCGCAACGGCAACCAAATCACGGCCACGAACGCGGGTTGCTAAAAGCGATTGATGCGCATCACGGAAAGTGGTGTCAGAGATTGCAACCTGCTTTTGATCGCGAAGTGTTTGAGCAAACTTTTCTGGTCCGAGTTCAATCAATCTTTGACGCGAACCTGCGAGTGCGGGGTCCGATAGATCGATCTTTGGCAACTTAACGCCTGGATTTTGATGTCCGGCACGAGGACCATTTGGTTGGTTGACCGTTACGTCTGCTAACCAGGCCAATAGTTTTGTGCCACGATCTTGCGACTGTTTAGCGGTAAAAAGTTCCGGGTGTTCGTCGATAAATGAAGTGCTTAGGTCGCCAGTCTCAAAAATTGGATCGGCTAGTACAGCTTGCAAGAATGCAATGTTGGTAGAAACACCACGGATGCGGAATTCGGCGAGAGCACGCTTAGCGCGAGTAACCGCTGCTTTGAAATCCCTGCCTGTGGCAATCAGTTTCACCAACATGGAATCGAAGTGCGGACTTACTTCTGCTCCAGTCGAAACAGTACCGCCATCCAAACGAATTCCTGCCCCGCCAGGTGAGCGATACGTAGTAATTTTTCCGGTGTCTGGCCGGAAATTCTGCGCAGGATCTTCGGTTGTAATTCGACATTGAATTGCAAACCCATGCATTTGAATCTTGTCTTGGGTGAGACCCAGATCGCCGAGAGACTCCCCTGCGGCAATACGCATTTGTGACTGCACTAGGTCAACATCAGTGATTTCCTCGGAAACTGTGTGCTCCACCTGAATGCGCGGATTCATTTCAATGAAAACGTGTTTGCCAGCATTGTCGCCAACCGTGTCGATTAGGAATTCGACCGTTCCGGCATTTTGATATCCAATTTGTTTTGCAAAGGAAACCGCGTCGCGATAAAGCGTCTGACGAAGTTTTTCGTCGATAAGTGGTGCCGGCGCTATTTCAACAACTTTTTGATTTCTTCGTTGAATCGAGCAGTCGCGTTCAAAAAGGTGAACAACATTTCCTTTGGTGTCGGCAAGAATTTGAACTTCAATGTGTCGCGGGCGAATTACTGCCTGCTCTAGGAACACTCTCGGGTCACCGAATGCACTTTCGGCTTCGCGCGACGCCTCGACAAGCGCAGCCCGTAAGTCTTCTTTTTTGGCCACTCGACGCATGCCGCGACCGCCACCACCGGCAACGGCTTTTACGAAAATTGGAAATCCAATTGCATCCGCTTGATCAACTAGTTCATCGACGTTTGCAGAAGACGGACTCGACTTAAGCACCGGAACGCCAGCTTTAATGGCGGCATCTTTAGCGATTACTTTATTTCCGGCCATCTCTAATACATCGGCTGTTGGCCCGATAAAAGCAATGCCGTTGGCCTTAGCGGCTTCAGCAAGTTCAGGGTTTTCCGAAAGGAATCCGTATCCCGGATAAATTGCATCGGCACCAGACTCGACAGCGACGCGGATAATTTCTGAGACATCCAGGTAGGCGCGAACTGGGTGGCCGACGGTGCCGATTTGATAAGCCTCGTCGGCTTTTAGACGGTGAGTCGAATTTCTATCTTCGTAAGGAAAGACCGCGACCGTCTTGGCGCCGAGTTCGTAGGCCGCGCGAAAGGCGCGAACTGCGATTTCGCCTCGGTTGGCGACCAGAATCTTCTTGAACATCGGTTCCTCAAGCGTCGTGTTGGCGAACATGGATACATGGATACATGGCGCTCTAGATAAAAAGGTAGCCTATTTCTGTGCATGTTCTAAGCGTTAGCTCCCTTAAGGGAGGCGTAGGTAAAACCACGGTTGCCCTTGGTCTTGCTTCGGCTGCTTTTGCACGGGGACTTAGAACTTTAGTCGTCGATCTTGATCCGCAATGCGATGCTTCGACCGGTCTAGGCGCCATTGGAGAATTTCGCGAAACCGTTGCCGACGTTTTGCAAAATCCTCGGCACACCATTGTGCACCGTTCAATCGTATCGAGTAGTTGGGGCAAAGTTCAGTCCGGTCACATCGATGTCATGGTTGGCAGCCCAAAGACAATTGATTTAGACACCCCGAACCCGACAATTCGCGATGTTTGGAAACTCGAAGAGGCGCTAAGTCGCGTCGAACGTGAATATGACTTGGTCATAATCGACACACCACCTTCCCTAAATGGCCTCACTCGCACCGCATGGGTTTCGAGTGATCGCGTGCTTATAGTTTCTGAGCCGTCAATATTTTCTGTGGTCGCGGCTGAACGAGCTGTGCGAGCAATTGAAGAACTAAGCCGTGGATTGACGCCTCGTCTGAAAGTTCTCGGTGTTGTTCTAAATCGCTTCCGTCCGCAATCGCGAGAACATCTGTTCCGTGCCGGTGAGCTTGCCGACATGTTCCAAGAAAACCTTATGGCGGTGCGCGTCGAAGAAAGATCGACGATCCAACAAGCGCAAGGTGCAGCCAGACCAATTCATACCTGGCCGGGCGATCAGGCATCAGAATTGGCAATTATTTTTGATGAAATTTTGGCTGCAGCAATAGCTTCATTTGCCGAGCGCGGTTCCGAACGAAATGCAAAGCTCGATAAAAAAACGTCTCGACTGAACAAAGTTATGCGTGGCCAAAGCCTCGATGATGTTCTGCGTCTCGAAGCGGCTTCGGCAGATATTCCGGCAAATAAAGACCAGTCTGCGGTGCAGTCAAATGAATCAATCGAAGATTTATTTTCAAGCCAATTGCCGACCGCGCCGGAGCAGCCGCAATTTAGAAACAGAGATCGTCGCTAAACAGCGCGTTTAGTTTGACGGCGAGCCGAGAGCTCATCCAGGTCGTCGATGTGACTTTCTTTAATGTCAACCAATGACGCTTCGACTTCACGTAGAACTCGACCGACGGCAATGCCGAATACGCCCTGCCCGCGGCTAAGCAAGTCCATTACCTCGTCTTGCGTGGTGCACAAATAAACTCTCGAGCCATCAGACATTAGTGTGATCGAAGCAAGGTCGTTAAAGCCGGCAGCTCGAAGTTGTTCAACCGCAATACGAATCTGCTGAAGCGATACGCCTGTGTCGAGCAAACGCTTGACAAGTTTTAAAACCAAAATGTCGCGGAACGCGTAAAGTCGCTGCGAACCTGAACCGGTAGCGCCGCGAACGCTTGGTTGCACCAATCCGGTGCGATCCCAGTAGTCGAGCTGTCGGTAACTGATTCCACATGCGGTAGCAGCCGAGGTTCCGCGATAGCCAACCTTCGGGTCAATCGATGGCAAGCCATCGGTAAAAAGCATGTCAGTCGCGTATTCGCCGGGTGCGCCAGTGGTGTCTTCAGACATTGACTTCCCTCTCGAATCACTAACGTTCAACTACAGGTTTAATTGTTGCCCTTACCAGGGCAAATCGTTGGTTAATTTTTACCGACGGCGTGTCGCCTTATTTATTAAGGTTTTTAGCCATCAATTTTTGCGATTACCGAGCGAATTAATTCCGCACGAATCGTCGAAAACTGATTTTCGATCTCGGCCGCATAGTGGGCAGCTCTGGAACGACTCGAAGTGTCGTTTTTGCCGAGAACTGGCGCCACTACTCCCTCGATGATGCCTATTTCGCGCTCGGCCGAAGCTTTGATTCCGCGAAGGTGACGCGGTTGAATGCCAAATCGTTGCAGGTGAACAATTGCCCGAGCAATTTCGATTTCGGAACCGTCGTAGGCACCAGCGCCAAGTAGGGATACCTCTATAGCTTCGTTAATTAACGCATCCGTGATTGCGGTTTCGGCAATAAGTTCTTCGCGGGTTATTTTTTTGCCGCGACTTTGCTTCAGATGGTGGGCATTAACTGCTCCACCCGGCAGCGAAGGCTGTTTGCCCTCATCGAGGTCGGCAAGATAATTGCGAATGACCTTGAGTGGCAAATACTGGTCGCGCTGTAGTTCCAAAACAATTTGGATGCGCTCGATATCAAGCTCGGTGAATTTGCGGTATCCGGATGGCGTTCGCTGCGGAGTTATTAGCCCCTGCTCTTCCAGAAATCTAAGTTTCGACGGTGTGAGATCAGGAAAATTTGGATTTAAAACAGCAAGCACTTGGCCGATATTAAATAACTTTGCCTGACGTGCTGCAAATATTTTTGCCGGTGCGACCTGTGCCATGACTAGCCTCGAACCGAATCTGCAACTGAAGCATAAAAAGTAAGACGGAATTTTCCGATTTGAACTTCAGAACCGTTTTCGAGCATTGCCTGATCGATTCTTACGCCATCGAAATATGTTCCATTGAGTGAACCAAGATCTTTAACGGTGAATGATTTGCCGGTGCGATGAAATTCAGCGTGACGACGAGAAACGGTAACGTCGTCAAGAAAAATATCCGCGTTCGGGTGACGTCCAACGGTGGTGGTGTCTTGATCTAATAAGAATCGTGAGCCCTCATTTGGTCCGCGTTGAACAATCAGGAGGGCTGAACCGGAAGGCAAGGCTTCGATTGCTTTTTGTTCTTCTGGATTTAATGCGGTTGTCGCGTCAGCGAGTAGGTCGGAGTTAAATACGGCCGTTGATTCGACCTCTGAGCCCCCACGGCCGGTATCGTCAGACAACATCTTTGCTACTCCTTAGTGAAATAGCCTAATGGGGTTTTCAGACCCCAATTTTCACTACTTCGCGCACCTGGCGAAGGTAAACAATTCCAGCCCACCAGTAGAGCCCGGCTCCCCAAAGCGAGAACGCCCAAGCCAAAGGCTGTAAGAAAAAAGCACCCGCTTGCCAAATGTTGGCAATTAGCAGCAACGGAAATGCATACATCAGTGCAAAAGTTCCTGCCTTGCCTAAGTAGTGGACTGGCAGCGGACCATATCCGTGCGTTGCCAAAATTGGATAGCTGATGGCCAAAATTAAATCGCGTGCAATGATGACCAGCGCAAGTGCGACCGGGATAACCCCCGAAACCGACAAGCCAATTAGTGTGGCGAGTATGTAAAGCCGATCGGCAAACGGGTCTAGCAATTGCCCAAGTCGGGTTACCTGATTGAGTTTTCTAGCAAGGTAGCCGTCTAGGAAATCGGTAATGCCGGCCGTTGCCAAAACCAGAATCGCAAGTAGGTTATGTTGCGTGACTAAGAGGTAAACGAAAACCGGAACCAGCGCGAGTCGCAAAAAACTTATTAGGTTTGGCGGGGTTTTGGCTTGTTGCCACCAATTGTTCTGTTCGCCGTTACCCACATTCAAATACTACGCTTTGCGGCAGACGAATCGGTTAGCGTTTACGCTTCTCGCGCACTCTCATGCCAACTTCAATTTGCGTTCCTTCGAAGCCATAGGTTTCTCGAAGACGACGTGCGATGAATCGGCGATAGCCAGGGTCCAAAAATCCGGTAGTAAAGAGTACAAATTTTGGAGGCCTGCTGCTTGCCTGAGTTGCAAAAAGAATGCGAGGCTGCTTTCCGCCGCGAACCGGGTGCGGAGTTTCCATGGCGAGCTCTTGCACAAAGGCGTTGAGCTTTCCGGTTGGAATTCGCTGATCCCATGAATCTAGGGCAACCTCTAGAGCTGGCACCAGTTTTTCTAGGTGTCGGCCGGTCTTGGCTGAAATGTTTACTCGCGGTGCCCAATCGACGTGAGCAAGGTCTTGTTCAATCTCGCGTTCGAGATATCGGCGACGCTCATCTTCTAATTCATCCCACTTATTGAATGCAAGCACCAAAGCGCGTCCCGACTCGAGCGCCATGTCAACGATGCGAATATCGGCTTCGCTGATTGGTTGAGTCACATCAAAAAGAACTACAGCAACCTCGGCACGCTCGAGAGCGGCGGCGGTTCGCAGCGAGGCGTAAAAGTCTGCACCCTGAGTCAGATGAACACGGCGGCGAATACCAGCGGTGTCAACGAATCGCCAAATTTTTCCGCCGAGTTCTACTTGCTCATCAATTGGATCGCGAGTGGTGCCAGCTAGGTCATTAACTACTGCGCGTTCCGAACCAACCGCTTTGTTCAGCAGGGATGATTTACCAACGTTTGGTCGCCCTATAAGAGCGACTCGACGAGGCCCGCCAAATTCTTCTTTTGCAACATTCGAAACTTCAGGCAGAACTTTCATCGCAGCGTCAAGCAGGTCGGCTACTCCTCGACCGTGAAGCGCGGATACCGGATATGGTTCACCCAAGCCAAGGGACCATAGCGCTGCCGCTTCTGGCTCTTGGCGAATGTCATCAATTTTGTTACCAACGAGAAGTACAGGTTTGCCAGAAGCGCGCAGCATTTTTACTACGCGCTCGTCGGAACTGGTTGCACCAACTAGAGCATCGACAACAAACAAAACCGCATCGGCTAGCTCAACAGCAATTTCGGCCTGAATAGCAACCGACTTATCGATTCCCTTTGCGTCGGGCTCCCAGCCTCCGGTATCGACCAAAGTAAATTTTCTTGTGTTCCACTCCCCTTTATATGAAACGCGGTCTCTAGTAACGCCAGGCTTGTCCTCGACAACCGCTTCGCGACGGCCAAGAATTCGGTTTACCAGGGCAGACTTTCCAACATTTGGTCGGCCAACAATTGCCAAAACCGGCAAGGCTGGCATGTACCGATGGGTGTTATCGTCTTCGTCGTAACCATCGATTACCTCGAAGTCATCTTCTTCTAGTTCGTAATCTTCTAAACCCGAGCGCAAAACACGTGCGCGGTCATCTTCTTCAACCGTGCTCATCGATTGCAGTCGCTCGATAAATTCTGGCTTCACCAGCTCAGCGATGAATTCGTCTTCAGTCACAATATTTCCTTTAGGCCTGATTATTTGATCAGGGCGAGAACGGCTTCAACCGACTCTTCAAAATTAAGCTCCGACGTATCAACGAGGTGAACGCCCGGTGCCGGGGTCATAAATTGCACGACTTTTGAGTCGCTAGCATCTCGTTCGGAAACCTGGCTAGCCAAGTTTTTTGCTTGCTCTTGCGTCAATTCTGCCGAACGTCTCTTAAGTCTAACCGCTTCACTCGCTGTTAGTAAGAGCCGATTTTCAGCATCGGGAAACACGACCGTAGTAATGTCGCGACCCTCAACTACCACACCGGGGAAATTCGCTGTATTTACCAGTCTGTCGCTAAGCCGTTTCATGTATTCACGGACAGATGGAATTGCAGCCACCTTACTTACATACTCGGCAACGCGTGGAAGTCTAATTTCATCTGTGACATCGGTGTCGCCAACCTTAACCGAGAATTCGTCGGGGTCTAGCGAAATTGCATATTTGAAATCTCTGTCGAGGTCAAGGTTCGCAATATTTTCCAATGCAAATTTTGGAAACTCCAAACTTGCCCAAGCCAAAGCCCGGTAAGCAGCGCCGGTATCTAAGTAACCGAAACCGAGTCTGCGCGCGACCTGTTTGCTAACACTTGATTTTCCAGAACCCGCAGGTCCGTCGATTGCAATTATGCGAGGCATCATCCGGCGATGCGCCATCCGCGGGCAACCAAGTCATCAACCAGCGGTCGAGCATTTTCCGGTTTAACGAAAAGTTCCACCAAGCCAATTTCTGCGCTTGGTGAGTGCTCGAGCTGAAGTTCCTCAATGTTGATTCCAATATCGCCCACTTCGGCAAATAGGCGGCCAAGTTCGCCTGGCTTGTCATCGATCATGACCACAACTTGCGAATAGCGCGAATGCTTGGTTCCGTGTTTACCAGGAATGCGCTCCACTCCCCGATTACCAGACTCCAGAACCTCGAGAATTTTTTTATCCGCTTGCTTCGCTGGGGTGGATTCGATTGATTGAATCAATGCGGCTAAATCTTGTTCAAATTTTTTAAGAACCGGCATGACTTCTTTGCTGTTTCCGTTCAAAATCTGTAGCCAAAGTTCAGGATCACTTGCGGCAATTCGCGTGGTGTCACGCAGTC
>JBJTNR010000037.1:0-3834 GCA_046074145.1 Rhodoluna sp. | reverse complement strand
CCGTCCTGCATTCAAGTCAGCAGTTTCGCACGGAATCATCCTCGGTAACGACGGACAGAAGATGTCTAAGTCGCTCCGTAACTATCCAGACGTCAACGAAGTGTTTGATCGCGACGGATCTGACGCAATGCGCTGGTTCCTGTTGTCTTCACCGATTCTTCGTGGCGGAAACCTTGCGGTTACCGAACAGGGTATTCGCGAAGGCATGCGACAGTTCGTGCTTCCGCTTTGGAACACCTATTACTTCTTCACCCTTTACGCGAATGCAAGCAACTACGAGGCGAAGATTTCATTCGGCAGCACCGATGTGCTTGATCGCTACCTATTGTCGAAGACGCGAATCTTGATTGAAGAAGTTGAAGCGGACATGAATAAGTTCGATTCATATTCGGCAACCAACCGACTACGCGATTTCGCTGACGTGTTGACCAACTGGTATGTGCGTCGCAGTCGCGACCGTTTCTGGGTTGGCGATGAGCAGGCTTTCGACACGCTTTACACAGTTCTTGAAATCCTGAGCCGTGTTGCTGCGCCATTGGCGCCAATGGTGACCGAGCAGGTTTGGCGTGGGCTAACCGGTGGACGAAGTGTGCATCTAGAGAATTACCCGGCAGCCTCCGACGTACCGGCAGATCACCAACTAGTTGCGGCTATGGATGAAGTTCGCTCAATCAGTTCGGTATCGCTCAGCCTTCGCAAGCTGAATGGGCTACGAGTTCGTTTGCCACTAAACACTTTGACTGTGGTCACTGAAAACGTTGCGGCTCTAAATGATTTCGCTGACTTGATTGCCGATGAGCTAAACGTGAAGCAGATTAAGTTGGTTGAGCTTTCAATGGAATCGACCGCCGAATTTGGCGTGGTCAAGCGACTAAGTGTTAATGCACGCGCAGCTGGTCCGCGCATTGGAAAAACAGTGCAAGCAGTAATTCAAGCGGCTAAAGCCGGAGACTGGTCGCTGGTTGACGGCGTGGTCACCGCCGGTGGGGTTGAACTGGTTGAGGGCGAATACGAACTCGATTTGGTTGCAAATCTTGCTGAGGGTATCGACGAGGCTGCAGAAAAAATTGAGTACATCGGAATTTTGCCTAGTGGTGGTTTCGTAATTCTCGATGGCAAAGTTACTCCAGCTCTGGCGGCCGAAGGTTTGGCTCGCGATGTGATTCGTGCGGTGCAGCAGGCTCGTAAGGATGCTGACCTAGATGTCAGCGATCGCATCAAGTTGAGTGTGACGGCTTCCGCTGATGTGATCGAGGCTGTAAACAATCACTCAGAACTCATCAAGGGTGAAACTTTGTCATTGGAGCTAAACACTTCAATTGGCGATGCAGCCGGCGGTGTCGAGGTTGGCGAAGGTCAGTTTGTTTCGGTAATGGTGGCCAAACTTTGAGCGAAGCGACCTACTGGGCTACTAAGGCCGATGAGGTCATGGAAGCGTTACTAACTCGCATTCCAGAAAATAAACTTCGCCCGCGTCTCGAACCAACCGCACGTGCCGTCGAATTACTCGGGGATCCGCAAAAGTCATATCGAGTGATTCACGTGACTGGCACTAACGGAAAGACCAGCACAACCAGATTCATCGAACGCATTCTTCGCGAGTTTGGTCTACGCACCGGACGGTTCACCAGTCCGCATTTGGTTCGACTGAATGAACGCATGTCGATTGAGGGGGAGCCGGTATCAGATCAGGCCCTTGCCGAGGTTTGGGCGGACACTGAGCCGCTGCTCGCCATAGTAGACGCCGAGCTCGAGGCTGCCGGCGACACCAGACTCACCTTCTTTGAAGCCCTCGCCGCGCTTGGTTTTGCCGTCTTTGCGGATGCACCAGTGGATGTGCTCGTGCTTGAGGTTGGCATGGGTGGGCAATGGGATTCCACTAACGTTGCCGACGGTGACGTAGCCGTGTTTACTCCAATTTCTATCGATCACGCAGAACGCCTAGGTTCTACCATCAGAGAAATTGCTGAAACCAAAGCTGGAATCATCAAGCCGGCTGCAATTGTTCTAAGCAGTCAGCAAACCCCGGATGCGCTTGCGGTTTTGAAGGCGCGCGCAGAAGAAATCGGGGAGAGCTTTGCAAGTTTCGGTACTGACTTTGAAGTTTTCGACATTACGCGTGAAAAAGCCGGACAACGTTTTTCGGTTCGCACACTTGCCGGTGAGTACCATGATCTGTTCATTCCACTGCACGGTGAGTATCAGGTAGAAAATGCAGCTTTAGCAATTTGTGCAGCAGAAGCATTCGTCGGCGGCGGTAAGCAAAGAATATCTGAAGACGTAATTCGAGTGGCTCTCGCTGATTTCAGTTCACCTGGACGCCTGCAGGTAGTCTCGCGTGATCCACTTACTATTCTCGACGCAGCTCATAACCCTGACGGTGCTCGGTCGCTTGCCAGAGCATTGCGAGACAGCTTCGATTCACCGCGAATAATTGCTGTGCTTTCTATCCTCGAAGAAAAGGATGCACGAGGATTCTTTGAGGAATTGCGATTATCGCCAATCGACCACGTTATCGTGACTAAGTCGACATCGCCTCGCGCAATGGACATTGCAAATCTCACAAATCTCGCTCGCGAATACTTCACGAACGTCACTAATGCGCCATCGGTTTTCTCGGCTCTAGAGGCAGCGAAAAAAATCGTTTCGAAAGACGGCGCAATAGTTATAGCCGGTTCAATCACGCTTGTTGGCGATGCCTTGCGGCACATACAGGAAGAAGATGCAGAAGATGAAGAGTAAATCAGTCAAACGAATGTTGGGGTCGATCCTGCTGGCATTTGAGGCTTTCATCGCTTTTTTTGCCACCCTGGTCGCATTTGGGCTAAAGGCAGCAGATGGTCCTACTGTCTGGACTGTCGGGCTGGTGCTCTCCTTCTTGCTGATAGTGACTCCGGGTGTGCTTGGCAGAAAGTACAGCTATTACTGGGGTTGGCTATTGCAAGCAGCCTTAATTGCGCTTGGCTTCTGGGTTGTAGCGATGTTTTACATCGGCGTGCTCTGTGCCTGCCTGTGGGCTTGGGCGATGATTGCCGGTGGCACAATCGACCGTGCGAAAGCGGCTTACGAAGCTAGCGGCATGGGGCAGACTGGAATCGACGAGAACTAAGGAAAGCAAATGACTGAACAGACTCTTGTATTACTTAAGCCGGATGCGGTTAAGCGCAATCTAATTGGCGAAATTATTTCTCGTATTGAGGCTAAGGGCTACGTTGTAGTCGATCTAAAGAAGTTCACTCCAGAAGCGAATTTACTTGCGGCTCACTATGCGGAGCACGAAGGCAAGCCGTTTTACCAGCCGCTCGTCGAGTTCATGATGAGTGGAGATGTGGTTGCGCTTAAGGTCGAGGGAAACCGCGTTATTGAAGGATTCCGTTCACTTGCCGGAGCGACAGACCCAACAGTTGCCGCACCGGGTACCATCCGCGGTGATTTGGGGCGCGACTGGGGGCTAAAGGTTCAACAGAATTTAGTGCACGGATCGGATTCAGCAGAGTCGGCCGCTCGCGAACTAAGCCTCTGGTTTTAGGCTGCGGTCAATCCAAAGAATTGCAACCATAGATTCCAGAAGTGAATCAAGATGGTTGTTGCGATTGCCAGCACATTGACTAGCGAAATCATCCACGCATAGTCGTAAGCTCGCACAAAAAAACCAACAGTCTTGATTGGTACCGGCAGGTAACCCTCTCGAGCGCCGTGAGCTAATAGTTGCCAAAAGAGCGGAATCATTGCAGCCCAGGCAACCATGCAGTAGGGGCAAAGAGCTCCGATGTCAAAAACTGCTTCGGTGAATAACCAGGTTACGAATACAAAACCTAGAAAGTTTCCCACTAA
>JBJTNR010000036.1:0-3604 GCA_046074145.1 Rhodoluna sp. | reverse complement strand
CGGAGACGTTATTAATCGGGGCGCTTCGAGTCTTAGTTATGGTCTTTTCGACGTCGCCGAGGACGAGTTCTACCAACAGGTATCTGCCGATCAGGCAAATAAAGTTGCCAACGTTGCCGGCAAAATTAGTTTCGCCCACGCACTTGGTGACTCGAATGTGCTTTCACTTGCAACACGCGCGGCTGGAGCTTTGGTGGCGGTGTATATGACTGACACTTACACAATCAAGCCGAAGAACCGCAGATCGGCGATCGCCGTGGCAGGTAATGAAAAAATCATGCTTGGCGCAGATGGATCGACTCGCGGAATCAAGAGTGTGTACGGCGACATGTTGTTGTTTTATGTGCCGGCTGTGAGCGACCAGAGTGGCATCAGGCTTCTGGGAGTAACCCAGGGATTAGTTTCTGTTCGAAGTCTTTAGTTAGCTGGTTTAAACCAGACCGCGCCTAGCGGCGGTATTGAAACCGTTGCCGAGAATGGCTGACCGTGCGTGCCTTCACTTGAAGCGACCACTTGACCGAAATTACCAACACCTGATCCACCGAATTCGGCAGCATCGGTGTTTAAAATTTCATCCCACTTGCCATTGACCGGAAAACCGAGTTTAAAATCATGATGGGGGTGTCCGGCGAAATTAATCGCAACCACAATCGGATTAGCAGCTTCGTCATATCGAACGAAAGTAAGCAGGTTCGAATCTGCGTTTCCGCCATCGATCCAGACGAATCCGCGATGATCGTGATCGAGTTGCCAGAGTGAAGGGTTTTCTACATAAATACGATTCATAACCGAAACCAGTGACTGAAGAGCCTGGTGACTCGGTTGATCCAGAATCCACCACTCGAGACCGCGCTCTTGGTTCCACTCCGATTGTTGACCAAATTCCGAACCCATGAACAAAAGCTGCTTGCCAGGGTGCGACCACATGAAAGCCAAGTAGGCTCGCACGTTAGCCAACTGCTGCCAACGATCGCCTGGCATCTTGGAAAGCAGTGAACCTTTTCCGTGAACAACTTCATCATGGCTAATCGGCAAAATAAATTTTTCGTCGTAGGCATAGAGCATCGAGAAGGTAAGTTCACCGTGGTGATAACGACGGTATGCAGGATCCTTTTCGATGTACTGCAGGGTGTCGTTCATCCAGCCCATGTTCCACTTGAAACCGAATCCTAAACCGCCACCATCGGTTGGCGCGCTGACTCCGCCCCAGCTGGTCGATTCTTCTGCAATCATCATGATTCCGGGATTACGGCGGTAGGCAGTTGCATTTACTTCTTGCATGAACGAGATTGCATCGAGATTTTCACGGCCACCATATTGATTCGGTAGCCAGTTGTCACCTTCGCGCGAGTAATCCAGGTAAAGCATCGACGCCACGGCATCGACACGCAAACCGTCGATGTGGAATTCTTCGAGCCAATACAAGGCGTTGGCGACTAAAAAGTTTCTAACCTCGGTGCGACCAAAGTCGAAAATGAAAGTTCCCCAGTCGGGGTGCTCGCCGCGGCGATAATCTTCGTGTTCGTAAAGCGCGTTTCCATCGAAGCGGCCAAGCGCCCACTCATCTTTCGGAAAGTGTGCTGGCACCCAGTCCAAAATCACACCGATACCTTCGGCGTGCAAACGATCTATTAGATATTTCAAGTCATCTGGTGAGCCAAATCGAGAAGTCGGTGCATAGTAGCCGGTCACCTGGTAGCCCCAAGAAGGCGCATAGGGATGTTCGGCTAGCGGCATGAATTCCACGTGAGTGAATCCCATTTGCTTGATATAAGGAATCAGTTCATCAGCGAGACTTCGGTAATTTAGACCAAGTCGCCAAGACCCCGCGTGCAATTCATAAATTGACATCGGCGATTTCAAGGCGTCACGATTTGCGCGCTTTTCAATCCAAGACTTGTCGCTCCAAACAAAGTCCGAGTCCGTTACTACAGAAGCGGTAGCCGGTGGAACTTCGGTGGCCCGAGCCAGCGGATCAATCTTCGTAATCCAATTTCCGTGTTTGGTAAGAATTTCGAATTTATATTTCGCACCTAAACCTACGCCGGGAATAAAAAGTTCCCATACTCCGCTAGCACCCATTACTCTCATCGAATGCGCAACGCCATTCCAGTGGTTGAAATCTCCAACCACTCGAATTGCCTGGGCATTTGGTGCCCACACTGCAAATTTGGTTCCCGCGCTTTCACCGAGATTGCCGAGTACCGAGTGCAGGTGTGACCCGAGTGCACGCCAAAGTTCTTCATGTCGACCCTCGCGAATTAAGTGAAGGTCAAGCTCACCAAGAGTAGGAGAGTGCCGGTACGGGTCATCGATGCGCCATTCGACATCCGCGTTTTCACCTTCGTATCTTGCGACGATACGGTAATCCGGAATCTTGTTAGCCGAGACTACGCCCTGCCAAACACCGTGATCCAAGTGTTGAAGTTCAATCGCTTCTCCCGCGGCTAATTCGACTTGCACGGTTTTGGCAAGCGGCTTTAGTGTTCTAATTACCCATCCGTTTTCAACCGGATGAATACCAAGCAAGGAGTGCGGGTCGTGGTGCGCGCCATGCGCAACCTTCGCCAAATATTCCGGAGCTATCTCGGGAATCTGGGCAGCTGCCTTCTTTTTGAAAATCGCCATCGTTAACCTAGATTACTTTTCCGATTTGCAGAATGTGCACCGGTTCAACAAATACATCTAAGCGAACGTAATTGTCGGCAGACCATTCAAAGGTTTGGTTAGTCAGGAGGTCGGTGGCTTCAAAAGTTGCGCCCTCAGGAAGACCAAGCTTGGCAAGGTTTAGATGCACCATAGTCTCTCGAACCGCATGCGGGTCGACATTGGCAATTACCAACACCGCATCAGATTTTCCGGTGCTCGAGTTTTCAGCTGCCAGATACTTCGAGTAGGCAATGATTGCCGAATCGTCGGTTGAATGAAGTTCAAAATTTCTGAGCTGTCGCAGAGCCGGGTGGGTTGCTCGAATCAGATTTAGTTTCGTGATGTAGTCGGCGATGCTTCGACTTTTTACCTCGGCCGACTGCCAGTCACGAGGTCGGTATTCAAATTTTTCACTATCAATATGCTCTTCGGCACCTGGGCGAGCAACAGATTCACATAGTTCATATCCGGCGTACATTCCCCAGCTAGGGCTAGCGGTTGCGGCAATCGCTGCACGAATTTTGTGAGCCGCAGGGCCACCAAATTGCAAGTACTCGGTGAGAATGTCAGGCGTGGAGACCCACAAATTAGGCCTGAAGAAATCCGCAGATTGGTGGGCCAACTCACTTAAATAGGCTTCGAGTTCCCACTTGGTGTTTCGCCAAGTGAAATAAGTGTATGACTGCTGAAAACCTGCCTTACCTAGGGCATGCATCATGGCTGGGCGCGTAAAGGCTTCGGCCAAGAAAACAATTTCAGGATTGGTTGTGCTGACTTCTTGAATTAACCATTCCCAAAATGCAACCGGTTTGGTGTGTGGGTTGTCAACTCTAAAGATTTTTACACCGAGCACAATCCAGTGCCGAACCACGCGCAATACTTCGTGATAAATACCTTCGGGGTCATTATCAAAATTGATCGGATATATGTCCTGGTATTTCTTTGGTGGATTCTC
>JBJTNR010000035.1:0-6506 GCA_046074145.1 Rhodoluna sp. | reverse complement strand
GAAGCAAATGGATCCGGGTACGGTTCTAACCAGATTCCAACAAATTGCCGCGGCTGGAAAACAAATGATTCGGACCGATATTCCAAGTGCCATGCTGTCGACCTATGTCGATCTAGCGATCAAAGCCAAGTCGCTTGGAATCAAAGAATTGAGTCTGGTGCCGCCGGCTATCGATGTTATTTACCCGAATTTCCCAGCAATCCGTGAAATGGTTAAATCATCATTCGTTGCCGACTCGAAGGAATGAAAATGAAGAAACTACTAATTGCTTCCGCAACTGTTTTTGTTGCGGCAACACTTTCGGGTTGCGCACTGCTTTATCCAAACTGGGGCACCGATCAGAATCCAAGCACCTCGCAATCTGCTACAACGTCGGAGAGCGCCAGCGCTTCGCCCTCGGAGACCTCGGCATCGCCAACACCAACCAAATCAAATGCCGTAATTAATCTGATTGATCTGAGTATCGATTCAAGTTCGCAAAGCGTAAGTGTGGTCGCGATGGTCGACAATGCGTCAGAAGATGGTGGCCAGTGCGTCATCACTATGACCAGCGGATCTTTTACTAAGTCGGTTACCGTGAAGGCTGAAGCCAATGCCGCTTCGACACAATGCTTCCCGGCTCTGGTTTCTTACATCGGTGCACCAAAAGGCAAAGCCACTGTGACGATCAGCTACAGTTCCGAAAAATATTCGGGAACTAGCAAAGCTTTCGGAGTCGACATTCCGTGATTTTTCGCAAGATCAAAAGGCTGCTTGCAATCTCGGCGATTTTTTCAATTTTTGCAACCGGTCTAAACCCACTAGTTACGCCAACAAAAGCAGAGGCTGCAATCGCATCGCTTTTTGATCCTGGTCTCATAATTAGCGACAGCGTTTTCTACGACTTCGGAACTATGAAGGTCGCGGACATTCAACGATTCCTAAACGGCAAGTTGCCAAATTGCAACGACGATGACGGTGGCCCAAAGTGTATCCGTGATTTCAAGATGGATACCCAGGCGGTAACCGGCGAAGATGGTCGCTGTGATTCGCTTCCTGCAAAAACTGATCAAACCGCAGCGCAAATCATTTTCACAGTAGCCAACGCCTGCAAAATTAATCCACGAGTTTTGATCGTTACTTTGCAAAAAGAACAGGGTCTAATTCAGGCGAGCAACCCTACGAAGCGCATGTACGACTTTGCCCTTGGCATGAACTGCCCGGATACGCCTTCGGGATGTTCATCTGCCGATGCCGGATTCTTTTGGCAGCTTTACAAAGGCGCCGGGCAACTGCAATGGTACGGAGACCCACGTGGATCTTTTACCTATCTAAAAGTTGGCAAGGATATCACTCGTCAATATCAAGCAAACAAGCCAGAGTGCGGAACCAAGACTTTCACTCTGAAGAGCCAAGCGACCGCAGCGCTTTATTACTACACGCCATACACACCCAATGATGCCGCCCTAAAAAATCTTTACGGAACCGGTGACTCGTGCAGTGCCTACGGAAACAGAAATTTTTGGCGCTTCTATACCGACTGGTTCGGCAGCACCATCGGCGGAGGCTTCCTGCTTAAGAGCGAAGGCAGTGGCGTGTACTTGATTGTTAATGACAAGAAATATTTAGTTTCCGACACCGACCTTGCCACAGCAATGAAACCACTTGGCCCACTGGGAACTATCTCCAAGGCTTACCTAGACTCATTCACCGACTCCGGTGTTGCGGGCCGATTAATAAATAACGCTTCGGGTGCGTACTTCTTCGTTGATGGCGGAAAGAAATATCCAGTAAGCAACTGTGCGCAAGCTACCAACTTGGGTTCGGCATGCGAAACTTCGGTGCAGCTAACCTCATCGCAACTTTCAGCACTGGACACCGGTGACGCGATGACCGAATACGTTTCGGGTGAAAACGGCCAGACCTTCTTAATTGAAGACGGAAAGAAGCGTCAGATTCTCGATACCGAATCATTGGTCGAATCGAGAATTGGTATACCGGAGCTATCTGAAGTAAAGATTTCTGCTTTCAAGAGCCTGACCTATGGCGACCCGATCATTCGTCGCGGAGCCTCGTTTGTAAATGAATCCACTGGCTTGCTTGAGGTTTACGACGGCAAGAACATTTATCAAATCGATAAGGGCACTCTTGCCGATGTTGATTTCACCAAGTGGTTCCCGAAATCTAAAAACAAGATGATCGGTGACGCACTAACTTCAGTAACCGCAGCCGAAAAGCTTAAGACCATCGTGCAGTCAGCCGACGGAAAGCAATATCTACTTACCAAAGCCGGAAAGCGTTTAGTTTTGGATGACGCCAAACTATCTGCAACCGCACCTGTGGTCTCAGACGATTTGTTGGAATTAATTAGCGACGCACCTGCAGCAATTGGTGCCAACATGCTTACTAAGTCGGCTACCGGCACAACGATTTATTTGATTGATCAGGGATTCAAGCGTCCTCTGCTAAACGCGAATGACGCCACCCGCTTTACCGGAACTGTTTCTTCGACCAAACCTGTTGTCCTTTCAGATTCCGCAATCGCGAGTATTCCAAAGAGCAAGCCGGCAATTGGCCCTGGAGTGCAGGTGCGCGTCGGAACCAAGAGCTACCTAATCGATGGCATCAACAAGGCACTTCTTATTCCGAATGCCAACCAAGCTGCACTGCTCGGCCTCGCTGCACCTAGAGCGATCACGGCAGAAAACCTAAAAGGTTACGCGAAGAAGAGCAAAGCTACGGGGGTCAAATATTTCTGTAACGGAAATCCATTTATCGCAATTACCGGTGTTTTCTATCCGATAAGCGCAGCAGACGCCAGTCATTATCCGGGCCGAGGACTAGTTCTTGAAAAATCAAACTGTAATTTACTAACCGTTGCCAAGAAAAAACTCGGCAGGTTTGTAGTTACGGCGAATAACAGTTACTACTTGGTTGAAGATCAGACTAAGCATCTAATCGCTAGTAAAGATGCCTATGAGAAACTTCGCGGCACTAGCGCGAAAGCAGTTTTGGTTGGCCCATACTTCTTGTCCAAGTTGCCAACCGGCAAGGTCGCTGGAAAAACTTTTTCGACAGATCCATTTGCTGCGGGTGACCCGGTAACTCCGGCGGGCCCTGGTGAAATTGCAATTCCTGAAGATTCGCCGACTCCAACTCCGAGCGCATCGCCTTCGGTGTCGCCAACTCCATCGGTATCACCTTCACCGACCGTCAAGCCAAGCCCGACGCCAACGACTAATCCAAAGACCTACACAGTCGTGTCTGGCGACACCCTAAGCAAAATTGCAACCAAGTTTGGCCTAACGGTCACAAAGTTAAAGTTGCTCAATGGTTTAACTTCGGACACCATCCGAATTGGCCAAGTCCTAAAACTTTCCTAAGAACGCTTTCGAATATTCAAAATTCGGGCGCGCTTTGATGAATGCCCGCGCGCTTCGAGTGAGTCCGCGGGATCGTGCACCTTGATGGCAAACAGAGCCAGAAGCGTCCAACCGATTTCAATCAACATTCTGCTTTCGGTGAGGCTCCACACCAGCAAGCCAACGAAAATCAAAATCGGGAAAAGATAAAGCGCACTGGTATGCCGAACCGCGAGTCTCCAAAGCGGAACGAATGTCGAAACCAAAAACACCAGAAAAATTGCCGCACCGATAAACCCGAGCTGCATGGTGACATCCAAGTAGGCATTGTGCGCTTGGTAGTAGGGGACGTTCTTGATAACCACGAGCCCTTCATAAGGAGCAACGCCTGGCACCCAGTGTGAAGTCCAACCCCAGCCCAGCACCGGGCGCTCGCGAATTAAACCAATCACCAATTTCCAGATTCCACTTCGACCAGTCATGTCTGGGCTCTTGCCAAAAAACTCGAACACTTCTGCACGGTAAACCGCAATTAAAATTCCAACGGTGCCGGCAAGCGCCCACGCGATTCGGTAGTACTTGTGTCTGGTGTCGCGGTCTTTTCCTTCGGCAGCAATCGAAACCACCGCGGCAACCGCAACGGCCGCAATTGCAAAACCAATTCCGGCCGACTTTGCTAACAAAACTGCTGCGATCGAAGCGAAGATTGAAATAACGCTGACCCAACGCTTTACGCCGATGATCGCAAATTCGACGGCAAAAATAACTAGACCAAGCATCGCCACGAATGCCAGCAGATTTGAATTGCCAACCATGCCTTGAATCCGTTGCCCGTCTAGCAGGTGACCCTGCACCCAATAGAAAGCTGCAGCGGGAGGTTTATTTCCGGAATAGTTTTTAAAAATTGGCGCAATCGGTCCGTGCAAAATAACTGCGGCTACAAATTCCATGACAAACGAACCTGCCAGAATAAAGCGAATTACATTTGCGAAAATTTTCAATAAGTGCCGCCAAGAAAAGAGCGCAGTCAAAAAAACAGCGAACAAACTCGTAGCAATTTGGCTGGCCAGAGCAAGTACCGATATGCCCGGGTAAGCCGACCAGATAATGCTCAGCGCTATCCAAGTTAAAAATGCCCAAAATGGCCAACTAATTTGCGAAATTGTTTTTGAGATTCCATGGCGAATAAGTAAATACATCGAGGACCCGAAAAATATCGCCAGCACCGCACCCCAGCCCCACCAACCAACGAGGTATCGAACCGTGTCGCCACTCAACAGCGTGAACAAGCCGACCGAAGCCGTGTAGGTCTTGGCTCGATAACCCGCTTCGCGCGTGTTAAAAACAACGCGAATCGGACGGGTCAGAGCGGTCATCATTGGCTTTTCTCTAGAGGCTTGGTTCAAGTGTAAACAAGGAAGTTAGGCTTAGAGCCGCTAAGGAAAGGCAACGGGGTGCTGGTCAAGATCGCTAATCATCCACGCAATTATGCGTGGGGTTCGCGCACCCTGGTTGGTGACTATTTTGGTGCCGAAGCTTTTGGCGGCGGCAAGAATGAACCGATTGCAGAAGTCTGGTTCGGCACTCATGCCGGCTCTCCAGCCTTCATCAAGGATGACCCATCGAAATCGCTGCAACAAGCAATTGGTGGCCATGACCTTAGCTTCCTGCTGAAAATCTTGGCCGCCGACGAACCGCTTTCAATTCAAGCGCACCCAACCACGGCGCAAGCCGAAGCAGGCTTTGCCCGTGAAAATGCAGCTGGCATTGCCTTGAATGCGTCAAACCGAAATTACAAAGACGCCCACCACAAACCAGAAATAATTGTGGCGCTTACCGACTTCGAAATGTTGTGCGGATTCAAACCGCTCGGCGACATCGAAAACTTATTTGCAGACATGGCTAGTCACGAATCGGTCAGCGAATCTTTTAAATCTTTGGTTTTACATTGGAAAGAATTGCTTGAAAAACCTGAAGGGCTTAAGCAAGTTTTTTCTGACATCATTCATCGTCGCGGAAACCTATCCGGCTTCAATGCTGAATTAGTTGCCCTAGCCGATTTTGAGGCTCGCTTTGCGCTTGCCGAAAAACTCAACCAGTTATATCCAGGCGACCCCGGAGTCGTGGTTGCAATGCTGATGAATCACATGATCATCAAGCCGGGCGAAGCGGTCTTTTTGCCGGCAGGAAACATCCATGCCTATCTCGGCGGACTCGGCGTCGAACTTATGGCCTCTTCAGACAACGTTTTGCGTGGCGGCTTAACACCGAAGCACATCGATGTCGATGAGCTGGAACGAGTATTAGATTTTCGCGCGGCAAAGATTCCGCTGGTCGCACCAAAACAAATTGCGAACCGGTTTGTCGAATACCCGTGTCCAGAAGATGACTTCGTTTTGTATCTCGCAAAGCCAACCGCGGGCGAAACGCTAGACGAAATCAAACTCCCTGGCGAAGCAATTTTGCTCTGCACCGAGGGCGAGGTTTCGATCTCGACAGCAGATGCCGACCCGTTGCGTTTGAAAGTGGGCGACGCGGCCTACCTATCGGCATCTGCCCAAAATGTGTCGATTTCGGGCGCTGGAAGCGTTTTCTTAGCGGCTCAGCCAAAGCCAAGAACGGCTAAATCCCTGTAATTTACTGGCTTTAAGGCTCGAGTAGGGCTTTAGGGTTACCCAATCTCAACTTGACACAACCCGAATTACAGGAGTGTAATTACAATCACGGAATTATCCATTGAATTCCTTGGTCGTCGACGCGGACATACCCGGCAGGGGAGCCGTTCGAAACCGTGGGGGAATCGGAATAGGAATTAAAGAATATGGACAGTCGTAGTCGTGTGCCAGAGAACTGGTTCATCGATCCACTTCGACTCGGTGTCGCGGGGGCGTACTCGAATCCAGAAGATGATCCACTGGCATGGCAGGCAGATGCACTTTGTGCACAGACTGACCCAGAGGCTTTTTTCCCTGAAAAGGGTGGCTCGACTCGAGACGCAAAACGTATTTGTTCTGGTTGCGAAGTTAAGGCACAGTGTCTTGATTACGCACTTGAAAACGATGAACGTTTTGGAATTTGGGGCGGGTTGTCAGAGCGCGAACGTCGCAAGCTAAAGAAGCGCGCATAATTCAACGGCTATAAGCCGTAGCTCATGAAACTTTCTGT
>JBJTNR010000034.1:0-10309 GCA_046074145.1 Rhodoluna sp. | reverse complement strand
TGGGAAACCAGCACCACCGCCCCGGTAAACGTGCTTAGGGCACTCAAAATTTCCTCACGGCTTGCCGGATCAAGGTTATTGGTTGGTTCGTCGAGCAACAAGACATTCGCAGAGGAAACTACTAGCGACGCCAAAGCCAATCTAGTTTTTTCGCCACCCGATAACACTCCCGCTGGCTTCGAAACGTCATCACCCGAAAATAGGAATGAACCGAGAACCTTTCTCGCGTCGGTGTCGGAAAGCTGCGGCGCGGACTCTTGCATGTTTTGCAGAACTGTTTTTGCCACATTAAGAGTTTCGTGTTCCTGGGCGAAGTAGCCAATTTTCAGGCCGTGCCCCGCAATGATTTCACCAGTATCGGGCTGATCAATGCCCGAGAGCATTCGAAGAAGAGTCGTCTTGCCGGCCCCGTTCAATCCGATTACAACCACCTTCGAACCACGATCGATGGCCAGATCAACCGCAGTAAAAATTTCGAGCGAGCCGTAGCTTTTGCTCAGATTTTTTGCCATGAGCGGTGTTTTTCCACAGGGAGCTGGATCCGGAAATTTGATTTTCGCAACTCGATCTTGTTCACGCACGGCTTCGAGTGAGCTAAGCATAGTCTCGGCTCGCCTTGCCATTTGTTTTGCTGCTGATGCCTTTGATGCCTTGGCGCCAAATTTCGCTGCTTGCAATTGCAGAACCGATGCTTTTTTCTCGGTTATTGCTCGCTCGCGCTTTCGGCGCTCTTCATCGGTTTCGCGTGCCTTTTTATAGGCGGACCACTTCATGTTGTAGATATCGATTACACAGCGGTTGGCATCTAGATAGAAAACGCGGTTAACCGTTTCTTCAACTAAATCAACATCGTGACTAATTACAATCAACCCGCCCGGATATGATTTGAGGAAATCACGCAACCAAACCACCGAATCAGCATCCAAGTGGTTGGTTGGTTCGTCGAGGATCATCGAGGTGGCATTACTGAATAGAATTCGGGCCAATTCGATACGCCTGCGCTGTCCCCCTGAAAGTGTTTTTAGTGGTTGCGATAAAACTCGCTCCGGAATTCCTAGATTGCCCGCAATTGCAGCCGCTTCTGCTTCTGCTGCGTACCCACCCTTGGCTTGAAACCGCTCTTCGAGCTTCGCGTAGCTAATCATGGCGTTTTCGTAGATGTTTTCGTCGATACTGCTCATGTCTACAGTCGCCTGAGCCATTTTCGCTGCGATATCGCCTAATCCCCTGGCATTGAGAATTCTGGTACGAGCTAACTCTTCGGGATCACCGGATCTAGGATCTTGCGGCAGATAGCCAATTTCACCGATAACTGAAACGTTTCCGCTGGATGGCTGACCTTCTCCCGCGAGAATTTTGGTGAGCGTGGTTTTTCCTGCACCGTTGCGACCAACCAGACCAACCTTGTCGCCTTTATCGACACGGAAATTGACGCCGGACATAAGCACTCGCGGACCAATGCGAATCTCAAGATCGCTAACGCTTATCATCGAGACTCTTTCTTGGCTTGTGGTTCGGCCCTTAGTCTACAATCGACTTAAGTTCGACACAGGAAAGAAGGCAGCAAATGTCAGTTCTATCACTTAGCCGCGGAAGCATCATTGACCGCGTTGTTCCAAAGAGCCTCACTGCTGACTTGGTTTTGATTGCTGTGGGCACCGCACTTACCGCTGTGGCAGCTCAAATCTCGATACCGGCTTCTCCAGTTCCGTTCACTTTTCAGACCCTGGCAGTTCTGCTAGTAGGAACAACCTTGGGCGCAAAACGCGGCGCGTTGTCTCTGGCTTTATACGCACTACTTGGCATAGCCGGTGTGCCAGTGTTTGCCCCTTTAAGTGACGGAACACACACAACCGGATTGACGGCAATCCTAGGTGCAACTTTCGGATTTGTGATTGGTTTTATTGCGGCTGCATTTGTCGTTGGATTTTTGGCGGAACGTACTTGGAGTTCAAATGCATTCAAGATGTTCGCAAGTTATGCAATCGGAACCTTCGTTATCTATTCCTTCGGCGTTCCAGTTCTCGCATCGGTTGCAACTAAAGGCGACTTAAATGCTGCTATTCAAATCATGATTCCATTCGTGGCTTGGGATGCCCTCAAGGCGATAATTGCAGCTACAATCTTGCCGATCGCTTGGAAATTAGTAAAAAAAGTCCGCTCTTAACAAATCAAAAAAAATCCCGCCAATTTCTTGGCGGGATTTTTTTATATTGAAAAACCAATCGCTCGCATCTGCTCGCGTCCGTCTTCGGTAATTTTCTCTGGACCCCATGGTGGCATCCATACCCAGTTGATTCTGAATGCGTCAACAACATCGCCAAGCGCCTCGGCAGTTTGCTCTTCGAGCACATCTGTTAGTGGGCAGCCAGCCGATGTGAGAGTCATGTTGATCAACAAGCTACCGTCTTCGGATTTTTGCAAACCATAAATTAATCCCAAATCAACGATGTTTACGCCAATTTCGGGATCGATAACGTTTTTCAATGCCTCTAAAACATCATCGTAGAGTTTTGGTTCAAGTTCAGTAGTAGTCATATTTAGGCAGATACGTAGCGATCGTAACCTTCAGCTTCGAGGCGTTCCGCAAGTTCCGGGCCCCCCTCTTCGGCAATCTTTCCGGCTACGAATACGTGCACATAATCAGGCTTGATGTAGTTGAGAATTCGGGTGTAGTGAGTTATCAAAAGTAGACCAAAGCCATTGTCAGCCTTAGCTCTATTTACGCCTTCGGAAACGATTTTCAAGGCGTCAACATCTAGGCCTGAATCGGTTTCATCGAGTATGGCAAATTTCGGCTTGAGCAGTTCGAGTTGCAGAATCTCGTGGCGTTTCTTCTCTCCACCAGAGAAGCCCTCATTGACATTTCTTTCGCTGAAAGTTGAATCCATGCGCAGGTTTTCCATCGCACTCTTAACGTCCTTAATCCAGGTTCTTAGTGCGGGAGCAGCGCCATCAATTGCGGTTTTAGCAGTTCGCAGAAAGTTCGATACCGAAACACCCGGTATCTCTACTGGATATTGCATAGCTAGAAAAAGTCCGGCTCGAGCTCGTTCATCAACGCTCATTTCCAGCACATTCTCGCCGTCCAGCATAATTTCACCCTCAGTAACCGTGTATTTCGGGTGACCCGCAATTGTGTAAGCCAAGGTTGACTTACCTGATCCATTTGGACCCATGATTGCGTGCGATTCGCCACTGCGAATTGATAGATCGACACCTCGCAGGATTTCTTTAGTTCCCTGTTCAGTTTCTACGGTTACGTGTAGGTTCTTAATTTGCAAGATCGCCATTAGTGATTCCTATTACCTAGTCCTGATCGATTTCAATAAAAATTTCGTTGTTTTCAACTAACACTTCATAAACTGCTACCGGTTCAAATGCTGGAAGCGAAAGTGGTTTGCCTGTGGTTAGTGAAAATTTGGCGCCGTGTGCCCAGCATTCAATCGTTTCGCCATCAACAAAACCTTCGCTGAGTGAAATTTCACCGTGCGAACAAGTGTCGTTAATTGCATGGATTTCACCGTTTTTTGTCTTAACAACTGCGATTGCAAGGTCACCAATTTTGGCCCTGATGGCTTTTCCCGGTTTGATGTCATCGACTGCACAAATTCTGATTGCCATTAGTTTGCAACTCCAAGCTTCGCTTCGATTGCATCGGTCAATTGAATTTGAAGATCCTCAATACCAATCTGTTGGATGATTTCGTTAAGGAAGCCACGCAAAACTAGCTGCCTCGCTTCAAGTTCGGGTATGCCCCTTGCCTGCAAATAAAACAGTTGTTCGTCATCGAAACGACCACTCGCAGAGGCGTGACCAGCACCAGCGATTTGACCAGTTTCTATCTCCAGGTTAGGAACCGAATCAGCCCTTGCCCCATCGGTAAGCAAGAGATTGCGGTTTAGTTCGTAGGTATCGGTGCCTTCGGCGGCCTTTCGAATTAATACATCTCCGACCCAAACCGTGTGAGCCTTCTGACCCTGCAGGGCCCCCTTATAGGTGACTCTTGATTTGCAATTCGGAACGGCATGATCGACAAACAAACGGTTTTCAAAATACTGTTTCGAATTTGCGAAATATGCTCCGAGCATCTCAACCTGAGCACCTTCGGCGGCAAACTTCGTTTGGCTCGAAACTCTCACAGTTGAACCACCAAGAGTGATAACTATGTGTTTTAAATTCGCATTGCGCCCTAACTTCGCAAACTGGGATGAAATGTGCACAGACTGCGAATCCCATTGCTGAAGAGAAACAACCGTGGCGTTAGCGTTGTCCCCGACTGAAATTTCGATGTTCTCGGATAATGAACTTTGACCAGCGTGGTTCAGAACGATGATTGAATTTGAATTAGCTTTAGCTTCTATAAAAATATGTAGCGCTCGCGCTGAAGCATCGGTAGGTCGAATCTCAATACGAGCAGTTTCGAGCTGGTCTGAGGATTCGATTGAAATTTTGCCAACTTTAGGGGTTGACTCCCAGGCTTTAGCACTCAGCAGATCTTCCGGAATATCGACCGAGCCAATCAATTCCTCAGTAGCGTCGATCCAATTAAAGGACGCTCCGGGGGTTGCTTCAACTGAAACGCCCGAAACTATTGGAGCAAGTTGGTTCTCTAGTAAGGAATTGAGTTCGCTGACTGGTAAATAGCGCCACTGTTCTTCTGCGGCGGAGATTGCTGGAAAATCCTTTGAAAATTTTGATTTTAAGCGCGCGCTGCGAATCTGAATCGGAGCGCCGAAGCCGTGGCTATGCTCTGAAAGGCCATGATTAGCCTTGGCGACTGTCGACATTAACCAACAGCCCCTTCCATTTGCATTTCAATCAATTTGTTGAGTTCGAGAGCGTATTCCATAGGCAATTCTTTCGCGATTGGTTCTATGAAACCTCGAACAATCATTGCCATGGCTTCGTCTTCAGGCAGGCCACGAGATTGCAAATAGAAAAGTTGCTCTTCGCTAACTCTCGACACCGTAGCTTCGTGCCCCATAGATACGTCGTCTTCGCGCACGTCAACTGCTGGATAAGTATCAGACCGCGAGGTGGTGTCAACCAAAAGCGCATCGCAGCGGACGGTATTAGCAGAGTTCGTAGCGCCAGGCATCACCTTGATTTCGCCACGGTAAGAAGTGCGGCCACCGGCTCTCGCGATTGATTTCGAAACAATCGAAGAACTTGTATTTGGAGCAAGGTGGATCATCTTGGCACCTGCATCTTGATGCTGTCCTTCGCCGGCGAAAGCGACCGAAAGTGTTTCACCGCGTGCGTGTTCGCCAGCGAGAATTACAGCTGGATATTTCATCGTCACCTTGGAACCGATGTTTCCGTCAATCCATTCCATGGTGGCACCCTCGTGGGCAACGGCTCGTTTGGTGACCAAATTGTAAACGTTTGTTGACCAGTTTTGGATGGTCGTGTAGCGAACGCGAGCATTCTTTTTCACGATAATTTCAACGACCGCGCTGTGCAAAGAATCGGATTGATAAATAGGTGCGGTGCAACCTTCGATGTAGTGCACGTAAGAGTCCTCATCGGCAATTATGAGAGTGCGTTCGAATTGACCCATATTCTCGGTGTTGATGCGGAAATAAGCCTGAAGTGGAATTTCAACGTGTACACCCTTAGGGACATATACGAATGACCCTCCCGACCAAACCGAAGTATTCAGTGCCGCAAATTTATTGTCACCAGCCGGAATCACAGTTCCGAAATATTCTTCGAAAAATTCAGGATGCTCTTTTAACGCGGTGTCGGTATCCATGAAAATAACGCCTTGGCGTTCTAACTCTTCATTGATTTGGTGGTAAACGACTTCAGATTCATACTGGGCAGCGACACCAGCAACCAGTCGATTTCTTTCGGCTTCTGGGATGCCAAGTTTCTCATAAGTATTTTTGATGTCGTCAGGCAGCTCTTCCCAACTAGTGGCTTGGCGCTCAGTCGATCGAACAAAATACTTAATGTTTTCAAAATCAATGCCAGAAAGATCGGAACCCCAGGTGGGCATTGGTTTTTTACCAAAGTATTCAAAACCTTTGAGGCGTCGGTTCAGCATCCATTCGGGCTCCGATTTAAGAGCGGAAATATCTCTAACGACTGCTTCGGATATCCCTCGTTTGGCGGCGGCGCCTGCCGAATCGGGATCGTGCCAACCGAATTCATAGACCCCTAAACTGTCGAGTTCAGGTCGATCGATGATGATGTCCGACAAGGTCGGCCTCCCTTTTTTAGTTTCAGAAACGAGTGTTTATCTCGTTCTGCCCTAGTTACTAATGTTTCAACTTCACCCAAAGCAAGTTCATTCCCTAAACAAAATGTCTGCGATGATTGCTTTGAGGTTCACCGGATTAAGCCTTTTGAGGGCACCATGCACGTTGAAACTCTCTAAAGTTTACTTAGGGCAAGCGAATTTCGGAAGAGCGAGCTAGATTCCAGTTAAACGGAAGGGCAATTTACAGCCACCACCATGAAAAAGTTTCTCAAGGTCCCGATATTTTCCGCCGCGTATCTACCGATGTTGGGCTGGGCTTCCCTAGTTTCACAGATTCTAATTGTGGTCACCGGCGGGGTCGTTCGCCTAACCGGGTCAGGTTTAGGTTGCCCTACTTGGCCTAAATGCACTGAAGAGTCTTTGGTCACAGTTCCAGAAATGGGAATTCACGGAATCATCGAATTCGCAAATCGTCTGTTGACATTCGTTCTGGCATTCGTCGCCATTTGGACTTTCCTGACCGTTCTAGCTCTAAACACAAATGTCGAAGGAAAGAAATTAAATCGTGGCCTAGTTACCCCCGCTGTGCTATTGATTGCAGGAATCGTGGCTCAGGCAATCCTTGGTGGCTTTACCGTGAGAACAAAACTTAACCCATGGTTTGTCGGAAGTCATTTTGTACTAAGTGGCTTATTGATAGTGATCGCTTCGGTTTTGTTGTATCGATTACTTCCCCCAAAAAACGAACCACAAAGAACGCATAAATACTCCCCATTCAGCAGATTTATCTCATCAGCAATCGCTGTAACCGGCGGCATCGCCGTCATAATTGGTGTTTTGGTTACCGGTGCTGGTCCGCATTCGGGTGATGCGCAAAGTGAAAGAAACGGTTTAGATCTCGAACTATGGCAACACCTACATAGCTTTCCGGCTTATTTCGCAATGGCGTTGGTGATTATTCAGCTAGTAATTTTCAGGTTTGAAGAAAAGCAGACTTATGCAGCGAACGTAGCGAAATATTTACTGCTGGCATTACTACTCCAGGGGCTCATCGGAGTCCTGCAATCAAGATTGGGGCTACCACCTCTCCTAGTTGCTTTTCACATGCTTGGCGCAGCAATCCTCTGCAGCCTCCTAACATTTCAATGGCTCTCGATCAATACCCGTAGCGCTAGTAAATAATGGCGCGATTGTTTTGGTTTCGACGAGACCTGAGGTTGCAAGACCACTTGGGTCTAAACGCTGCGATTAACGGAGCAATTGCTGACGGTGACGCAAAGGTAGCTGGGGCATATTTTTTAAACATATCCGAATACCACTCGTTGACTGCTATTCGGCAGTGGTCGCTCTTTGAATCATTGCGCAGCCTAAATGCAAGCATGGATGCAAGCTTGAACGTATTCAGTGCAGAACGTTCTCTTGAAGAAACTGTGGTCAATGCCGCCAAATCAATTGGTGCCGAAACCGTCCATGCCACTCGAGCCTTTGACCCTGCAGGCATTGCCGATCAAAACAGAGTCGGCATTGCACTCAAGGCTTCAGGAATATTTCTGGAACTCACTGATTCGCATTACGCAATTTCTCCAGGCTCGATTACCAAAGCAGACGGTTCGCCCTATCGGGTTTATACCCCGTTCTACAACGCCTGGATGAAATCTGGTTGGCAGAAACCAGTGAAACTTTCAACTGGAGCAAATTGGCAGAAACTCGCAGGAAGTATTTCGATTCCCGAACCTAACGCTAAAGCCGGTTTCAAAGTGGTTGCCGGGGAAGAATTTGCATTGCGCACACTTATGCGATTTGAAAAAAGGGCGTTGAATTCCTATAACGAACTGCGCGATCGAGCAGATTTGAGCGGCACGTCACATTTGAGTCATGCCCTAACATTTGGAGAAATTCACCCAAGGACGATTTTGGATCGATTAGGCGAGGCTGACGGACCCAATGTATTTCGCAAGGAAATTGCATGGCGTGAATTTTATGCCGATGTGCTTTGGCACAATCCCCACACGATTGACGAGTACTACGATTCCCGTTTCGCAAAAATGGAATACAACACTCCAAATGACGAACAATTCGCACTTTGGTGCCAAGGTAAAACCGGATTTCCTATGGTCGATGCGGGTATGCGACAACTACTGGCCGACGGATGGATGCACAACCGCGTTCGCATGATTGTTGCTTCTTTTCTCGTTAAGGATTTGCACATTGAATGGCAGCATGGTGCCCGTTGGTTTGAAAAGAATTTAAGTGACTTTGACCCAGCTTCAAATAGCCATGGCTGGCAATGGACCGCAGGGTCAGGAACCGACGCCTCTCCGTATTACCGAATTTTTAATCCAATAACACAGGGTTTAAAGTTCGATCCAAATGGTGATTACGTGCGAAAGTACATCCCAGAATTGCGTCACATAGCCGGTGCTGAGGTTCATCAACCCTGGTTGCTAATCGATGGCTTGTCTCAGGGTTATTCATCACCAATTGTCGATCACGCTACCGAGCGCATCGAGGCTTTGGCGCGATTAGAAAAAATAAAGAAAAGTTAGAAACGAACCAGTGGATCGACCGCTATCGCGATGAATAAAACCGCTAAATAGATATTGGATAAATGAAAGAGCGACATCGGTTTATCCAGTGAACCGCTCAAGCCTTTTTTATACATTTGGAAAGCGGACCAAACAAACCATCCGCTTCCGACGATAGCTGCCAGAGTGTAAATGACGCCCATTCCTGCCACAGGAATTAGCACCAGCGTGGCTTCCCCGACTGCCCAGGCGTAAATGAGAATCTGCGAGACTACAGTGCTTAGTGGTTTGACGACTGGCAACATTGGCACGTTCGCCAACATGTAATCGGTTCGATATTTGATCGCTAGCGGCCAATAGTGCGGCGGAGTCCAAAGGAAAATAATTAGAAATAATACCCACGCTGGTGCTGCGACGGTTCCGGTCACCGCTGCCCACGCAATCAGCACAGGAGCAGCACCCGCTGCGCCACCCCAAACAATGTTTTGCGGTGTACGTCGCTTTAGGAACAGAGTGTAAACAAAAACATAAAAAAGAACGGCAAGCAGCGAAATCAGCGCAGCTAGCCAATTCACCATCAGTCCAAACCAAATTACCGAAACGATACCCGTGGTCCAGGCGAATATGTAGGCTTCCCTAGCCGTTAGCGCACCTGTAACGAGAGGTCGGTTTTTTGTTCGACCCATAATCTGATCAATGTCTCGATCAATATGACAATTGAAGGCATTAGCCGAGCCGGCACTCAAAGCGCCACCAATTAGGGTTGCAATTACTAGCCATAGGTCAGGCAATCCCCGTTTAGCCAAAATCATCGTCGGCACGGTGGTAATCAAAAGTAATTCGATTACGCGGGGTTTGGTTAGCGCCAAATAGGCCTTGAATTTCAACATCTTCGTCAATTCTAAATGCTTGTTTTCGTAGCCCATGGCAAGTCCAGTCGAGAAACGGGCCAAGTGTAGACTTTGTTTATCTGGGGCGGAATTCGCCCGATTTTATGTCAAACAGCGGCTGTTTAAATGAAGGAGCACCTTTGTCAACACTTCAGTGGTCAGAATTAGATTCCAAAGCAGTTGACACAGCAAGAGTGCTGGCAGCCGATGCCGTTGAAAAAGTAGGGAATGGTCACCCCGGAACTGCCATAAGCCTGGCCCCGGTCGCATACCTCCTATTCAACAAAGTGATGCGCCACGACCCAAGTGATGAAAAATGGCTAGGTCGAGACCGATTCATTCTTTCTGTCGGCCACTCTTCTTTAACTCTGTACAACCAACTTTATTTACATGGATACGGACTCGAACTTGATGACCTTAAGGCATTACGCACTTGGGGGTCACTTACACCAGGGCATCCAGAATATGGACACACCAAGGGTGTTGAAATAACCACCGGTCCTTTGGGCCAGGGATTAGCATCTGCAGTTGGCTTTGCCTACGCATCACGCTTCGAGCGCGGTCTGTTTGACCCCAACGCCGCTGCAGGCACCAGCCCCTTCGACCACTTTGTCTATGTCATCGCCGGTGATGGCGACCTGCAAGAAGGCGTCACTGCTGAGGCTTCTTCTCTGGCCGGTCACCAG
>JBJTNR010000033.1:0-2762 GCA_046074145.1 Rhodoluna sp. | reverse complement strand
GGCATGCGAATGATTCGACCAGTTTCACGTCCGTGAAGCGCAATCGAGCGGTCCTTCAACTGAAGCGACAAGCAAGTACGCTTGGCAATCCAGAACGCAATAATAGGGCCGACAATGAGCAGCACTTGCATCGAAGTAAGCACCTGGTTTAGCGAAAGCTTGAAGTTGGTTGCGATCAAGTCGGTAGAGGCACCCGCCCATAGCACAGCATAGAAAGTTACACCGGCCGCACCTATCGCGGTGCGGGTCGGTGCATTTCTTGGACGGTCGAGCACATGGTGTTCGCGCTTGTCTCCAGTTACCCAAGCCTCAATGAATGGATAGAAAGCAACTAGGGCCAAGAAAAGAACTAGCACAATGATCGGCAGTAAAATGTTCCATGACCAAGTGACGCCGCCAGCCGATACTTCGATTCCGGTCGGAGCCAAACGAAGTGCACCATCGGCCCATCCGATGTACCAGTCGGGCTGAGTACCTGCAGAAACCGGTGACGGGTCATAGCCGCCATAGTTCCAGACTGGGTTGATGGTGAAGTTCGCGGCAATCAACATGATTACACCGAACACGATGAAGAAGAATCCACCGGCTTTGGCAACGTATACCGGCATCAATGGATAACCAACAACGTTGCTGTCTTTACGACCAGGGCCAGAGTAGTGTGTGTGCTTGTGAATTACGACCATGAAAAGGTGAATCACGATGAACACGAGGATAAGCGCCGGAATCAGCAAGATGTGCAAACCATAAAGTCTTGCAACGATTGCCTCGCCAGGGAATTCGCCACCAAACAGTAGAGATGAAACGTAGGCACCGATTACAGGCACACCCTTGATCATTCCGTCGATGATGCGAAGACCGTTTCCGGAAAGTAGGTCATCAGGTAGTGAGTAACCAGTGAATCCGCCACCCATTCCAAGAACAAACAGAACCACACCGACTAGCCAGTTTATTTCGCGTGGCTTGCGGAATGCACCGGTGAAGAAAACGCGAAGCATGTGCAGGCCTGCCGCAGCAACAAACAACAACGCAGCCCAGTGGTGAACCTGACGCATAAGCAGACCACCGCGAACCTCAAATGAGATGTCTAGTGTCGATGCATAAGCAATCGACATTTCGGCGCCCTTGAGTGGACCATAGACACCGTTATAGATAACCGGTTCCATTGAAGGCTGAAAGAAGAATGTCAGGAACGTACCTGAAAGCAAAAGCACCAGGAAGCTGTACAGCGCAACCTCACCGAGCATGAACGACCAGTGGTCAGGGAAGATCTTGCGACCGAATTCTTTAAGAATTCCAGCGACGCCAACTCGTTCGTCGAGGTAGTTCGCGGTGCCGGCTAAAAAGCCACCCTTTTTTTGAACAGGAACTGCATTACTCATTTTTTAACGCTCCCAGAAGCTAGGGCCGACAGGTTCATTGAAATCACTTTGCGCAATTAGATAACCTTCTGCATCAACCGCAATAGGCAACTGCGGAAGTGGGCGAGAGGCTGGACCGAAAATAACTTTGCAGGCATCGGTGACGTCGAATGTTGATTGGTGACATGGGCAAAGTAGGTGATGAGTTTGCTGCTCGTAAAGTGCAACCGGGCAACCAACGTGGGTACAAATCTTGGAGTAGGCGACGATTCCGTCATATGACCAACTCTTCTTCTCTTCAGACTCTTTAATCGAAGCTGGGTCTAGACGAACCAACAGCACAGCGGCTTTCGCTTTTTCTTCGAGCTTGTGTTCTTCAAGATCCTGAAGACCTTCTGGAATCACGTGGAATACCGAGCCTAGAGTGACATCTGATGCCTTGATCGGGGTTCCAGTTGGGTCTAGCGCAAGACGAGTTCCGCTCTTCCACATTGTGTGGCGAAGCGTTGTGCCAGGGTTAGGACCGAGATCGCCGAAGATCATGATTGCCGGCAGCGGGAATAGCGCAAGCGCACCATACAAACTGCGACGAATTAATTTACGGCGAGAGAATCCAGATTCAGAATCGGCAAGTTTAATAATTTCAACCGCACGTGCACGCACTGCTTCTGAACCGCGAGTCTGATGACGCTCTTCAGATACTTCAGCATCGGGCATTAATGTCTTTGCCCAGTGCACGGCTCCAATTCCGATACCGAGAAGACCTAATGTAATTCCAGTGCCGAGAAGGAAAGTGTTATTACGTACCGAGCCCAATTCCTCGGTGATTGGAAATGCAAAGTATGCATAAATCGCAAAGGCACTTCCGATAACCGAAATCAAAAACAGGGCCGCAACTTGGCGCACGGCACGGCGTTCGTGCTTAACGCTCTTGTCTGTCATGCGAACGCGGTGTGGTTCGATGCCAGGATCGCGCATCTTGTCGCTTGAAGTTACTGCTAGACCAGAAGAGTACTCGTGCTCTGCACTCGAACCATTCGTAGCTACCGAATTGTCGCTCACGTTGTTAGCTCCCTTTTACTAGTTCGACTTAGCGCCAAGCCAAATGGTGATGGCAATGATGATTCCGAGAATGAAAATCCAAGTAAAGAGACCTTCAACTACAGGACCTAAGTTTGCTAATTCATAACCACCAGCTGATGGATTATCTTCAACAAACTTTAAGTAAGTGATGATGTCTTTTTTATCTTGGGGAGTGAGGTTTGCATCGTTGAATACCGGCATGTTTTGTGGACCGGTCAACATAGCTTCGTAGATGTGATCTGCAGGAACACCCTTGAGCGAAGGAGCGAACTTGCCTTCGGTCAGCGCACCACCAGCGCCAACTGCGTTGTGACACATCGC
>JBJTNR010000032.1:0-3785 GCA_046074145.1 Rhodoluna sp. | reverse complement strand
GCATTCCAGTTGGCTGCTTACGCGATCTCGTTGCCAGTGAAGGAACTGCTATCTGGTCCGTCACTAATCAACAAGGACAACGTAGACAAGGTTCTAGCCGGCGCCAAGGGCGGCCGTCGCTAACCAAAGCTGAAGTGGGTGTGTCGAGTTTTTACTCGGCACCACCGCACCTCAACAAAAAAGTAATTCGGCCACTTGGCCCAAAAAACAAGGAATCTAAAATGGGTAAGACTTCTTCAACAGCAACCGCTCCGGTTGCAGTGCAGAGTTTCGGCAGTCGATTGCGCTCTCTTTCGCGCAGGCCCGAGCTTGGTGCACTAGCGGGAACCGTAATTGTTTACGTGTTCTTCTCAATCTTCGGTGGATCACAATTCACCGACCTAGGCGGCCTCTCTGCTTGGGGAAACACCGCATCTGAACTTCTAATCATCGCTCTGCCAGTTGGCTTGCTGATGATCGCCGGTGAATTCGACCTATCCGTGGGATCGGTCGTAGCCGGCAGCTCGGTAACTTTGGCAATGGTGTCAGGTTTCTGGGGACTTCCAACAATCGTCGGTGTAATTGCCGCACTCGCACTGGGTGTGACCTCGGGTTATCTAAACGGTCTGATGGTTACGCGCACCAAGGTGCCGTCGTTCATCGTCACACTTGCATGCAGTTTGGTCTAGCCGGCTTGACACTTGGTCTGGTTCGTCTGATTACCGGAACCACAAGCATTCACCTCGAAGATAAGTCGTTCGTAAAAGAACTTTTCGGTGGAAAGTTCCTTGACCAATTTGAAAACGCAATCTTCTGGGCGCTCGGTGCAGCAATCGTTGTTACTTGGATTTTGCAAGTAAGCAAATACGGAAACTGGATTTTTGCTGTCGGTGGCGACATCGTAAGCGCTCGCGCAGCTGGTGTGCCAGTTGAAAAAACAAAGATCTTCTTGTTCATGGCTACCGGACTCGGTGCCTCGATCGTTGGTGTCATTCAGTGTTTGCTTTACAACGGAACTTCAACCAGCGGTGGTCAATCATTCGTATTCAACTCGGTGATCGCTGTAGTTATAGGTGGAGTTTTGCTCACCGGTGGTTACGGTTCGGTTATCGGTATCGTGCTTGGTGCCTGCACCTTCGCGATTGTTAACCAAGGTGTTTACTACACCGGCTGGGATTCAGACTGGGCGGCGCTTATTCTCGGAATCTTGTTGCTATCTGCAGTTTTGATGAACAACACTTTCCGTCGCTTGGCCATGTCGACCAGCGATAAGAAAAAGAAGTAAGGACGGAGTAGAAAAATGGCAAAACCAATTCTTAAACTAAGCCACATTTCAAAGTCGTTCGCTGGCGTGCAAGCGCTCGAGGACATCTCGCTTGAAGTTCAACCAGGAAAAGTCTTGTGCTTGCTGGGTGACAACGGTGCCGGAAAATCAACCCTGATTAAAATCTTGGCTGGCTTTCACAAAGCAACTTCAGGAACCATGGAGATCAACGGCGAAGAAGTATCGCTGAACAGTCCGAAAGACGCATCATCTAGAGGAATTGCAACCGTGCACCAATTTGGTGGAACTTTCCCGCTGATGTCAGTTGCTCGTTCTTTCTTCGTTGGAGAAGAGCCGACCAAGGGCGTCTGGCCGTTCAAGTATTTCGACCACAAGACCGCAAACGAAATTTCAGTACGCGAAGTTCGCAAACTTGGAATCACTCGCGTGACCGATGGTTCGCGCTTGGTTGGCGGATTGTCTGGTGGTGAGCGTCAGTCGCTTGCAATCGCTCGTGCTGTTTACTTCGGAGCAAAGGTTCTAATTCTTGACGAACCAACTGCGGCACTCGGTGTGAAAGAGGCTACTCACGTGCTTCGACTAGTTATGCAAGCTCGTAACCAGGGCATTGCAGTTATCTTGGTCACACACAACGTGCTGCACGCAATGACTGTGGGGGATCACTTCGCGGTTCTTATCCATGGAAAGAAGGCAGACGACTTTGCCAAGGGTGAAAGAACTCGCGAACAGATTACCGATCTGATGGCCGGCGGTGAGGCTATGGCAGAACTTGAAGCCGAGCTGAACTCACTAACTGGAGCAATCAAAACGATTAAGAAATAATCGCGACCCCAATTAAGCACTAAACCCCCGGCTGCCCATTACCCGGGGGTTTAGTCTTTAAGAGGTGACATGATGTTGATTAAATCTGAATTCGAATCGATTGCCGATTTATTTTTTGCACAAGGCAAAGACAAACCCGGCGGCTCATCGCTTGCTATTTTTGAAAATGGCGAACCAGTTCTAAACCTTTGGCAAGGCCAAGCTGACGAGAATCATGCTTGGACCGAAAAAACTTATTCCGTTATTTTTTCTTGCACCAAGGGTTTGGCATCAATCATGGCGCATAGATTGGTGCAAGAGGGCAAACTCGATCTCGAAGAAAAGGTTTCAAAGTACTGGCCAGAATTTGCCCAGAGCGGCAAAGAAAATATTCCAGTCAAATGGTTGCTGCAACACAAGGCAGGCCTTTCGGCTGTGCGTCGCGACTTGACTATCGATGAAATCACCGACGGACACACTCTTGAAGAAGAACTCGCAAGACAAGAGCCATTGTGGAAACCCGGCACAGCTCACGCATATCACGCGCTAACTTTTGGCACACTGGTTGGAAAACTAATACACAATATCACCGGTAAATCAGCCGGTGCCTATTTTCGAGAACTGATTACCGATCCACTCAATGTTGATGCGTGGATCGGATTGCCACCGGCCAGATTCGATAATCTTGCTCCGCTAATCACCGATGGAAAGCGTGTGGCTTCAAATGCCGAACGCGGCACTAACGAATATTGGTTAGCCAAGTCAATGACTTTTGGCGGCGCACTTGATTACAAAATTGAAAGTTACGAAACTGGATTCAACAATCCAAAACTGATTCAGGCAGAATTGCCCGGTGCCGGAGGGGTTTCAAACGCATTTGCTCTGGCCAAGATTTACTCGGCAGCCGCTACTAAAACAGACGGCGTGCGCTTACTTTCCGATGAAATAATACGGGCCGCAACTGTGCCACAGTCGACAGGTGCGCTGATGTTCGAAGGTCAAACCGGGCCATTCCCAGCTTGGGGCAACGGATTCATGCTTGATGCGCCAGGTTTCAAAGACATGCTTGGCCCTGGTTCTTTTGGTCACGACGGTCTTGGTGGCCAATGTGCATTTGGTGACATCGATCACCGAATCGGTTTCGCCTATACAACCAATTACCTACAAAGTGGCCCGCAAGAGCAATCGCGCCAGCAGGAAATAATTCGAAAACTCAAAGCCATCTTGGTGTGATTTAGGGCAAAATAACCACATGAGCAACAGCGGAAACACAAGCAACGATTGGGCAGCAGGCGAGCCCGACGAAGCCACCGAAACCTGGGGTGGGGCCGACAAGTCTCAAACGCTCGTGCAATTGCGCGACGGACGCCCGCAAGTTGCTCACATTCCGTTCTACAAGTTTCCTTATTACCCAGACGTGCTTGACCTTCGTCGATGCGGTTACGAGATTGAAAACTTCGCCGAAATTTTTGACCAGCTCGATGGCGCGCACGTGCGTCACGCACAGATTGCGCACATTCTGCTGCACCTACCCACGGATGAATTCGGCCGCATGAGCGATTCCGCAGGAGGAAACATGTTGTGGAATCCGCGCAGGGCACGCGAGTTGGAATTTGAAGCGCGTGCAGCACTGCATGAATTTGGACTCAGCGATGTGCCGGCATTGCTTCGCAGAATGATCGGCAAGGCTTTTCCGGGCGATTCACTGACTCACATCAGC
>JBJTNR010000031.1:0-3100 GCA_046074145.1 Rhodoluna sp. | reverse complement strand
CTTGCGTTTATCTAAGTACGGTCTTCCGTAGTGCAGGCCAAGCGCAAAGCCAACTTGATCGCCGAACCACGCAGCAACACCAACTCCGAGTGCCATCGGCCAAATGTTTACCGTGCCAGAAGTTGCGGCTACCAAACCAGCGGCAAAGACAAGTGAGTCACCGGTGATGAATGGCAAGAACGCTCCGATAAACAAACCGGTGCCAGCGAAAACTAACGCCCAAACAATTGCGTAGAAAAACCAAGGACCGACATCGCCGTACCAACCAGAGATCTGGTCAGAGATAGATGCGGTGTGAATCAGAAGCATGTAGAACTTAAGGCTTGCCGTAGTGCATTACGTCGTCGAGGTCGTGACGCGCACGTGCCTGAAGTTCGCGCTCGTACGCCGGTGAACCTTCGAGCACCGATGCGTCAGCGCGCTTACCAATTACAAGCGCAATCACGATGTCCTGATCTGCAGGAATAGAAAGTACTTCGCGAAGTGCGTCGCGATCGATTCCACCGATTGGGTGTGCGTTTAGTCCAAGCTCAGCTGCTTGCAGCATCATGTTTTGTGCGGCAAGTCCTGAATCGAATTGCGCCGTGTGCCAAGGGGTGCCGTCTTCTTTTACATTCTTTGCCGAGATGACGATGTGAGCAGAAGCGCGCTTTCCCCAATCAGCGTTGCGACCGAAAGCTGCGAGGGTCGCCTCTGCCAATTTGTCATTCTTGGTGATGACCGAAAAACGCCAAGGCTGCCCATTGTTTGCCGAAGGTGCCCAGCGACCAGCTTCAAGAATTGAGAGTAGGTCGTGCTGGGAGATTTCGTAGTTCTCGTCGTAAGCGCGAGGGCTCCAACGTTCTGCGATTACTGGAAGGACTGGAGCTGCTGTGATGGCTGTTTTCTGCATAATAGTTCCAGCCTAAACGACCCGCCTTTTATTCCTGCCCGTGGGTCGGGCACTCATGCCTGACCCTCTGGATTTGCATCAAAATCGAACGTAATCCTGTGCAAACTCGCACAAAATTGCTGTCGATTTTGTCGTGAATTCAGAGGAGGTTGGCGAGGTCAGCCCTGTGGGCGTAGAAGAAGTAGGGGTCGGAAGGTTGGGGAATGGAGTCGAGGCCGGCGATCAGGTCTTCGGCCGAGGCAAACAGGGCCGCGTGGCCGCCATCCACCAGGGGCTTAAGGTGATCCCAGCCAGGAACCTCGAGCAGTGCGACCTTGGTGCCGAGCCCTGCCGCCTCAATCAGTGCGGTGGAGAACGCACCAACCGCAAGCGAGCTTTCGGCAATTACCTCGAGCGAGGAGCGTTCGTTCTGAATCATGACACAGTTATCTGGCAGTCCTCCGCGGGCGTTGATCTCGCGATTGAATTCGTCGAGGTCGTTGCGCGGGTGAAGTTTGATGATCACGTGCAATTTTGGTTTTGCTTCGGCAAAGGCAAGTGCCGCACGAAGAATCTCAATACCGACCAAGGGCTGCGAAAGAAATACGACCTGCTTGTCGATGCGCGGAATGTGCTTCTCTCGCACCGAATCAAATTCGCCGGTGGAACCAACCACGCGAATGGTTTGATTGCCGGCGTGCTCGATGCCGGAGGTGAAGTACTCGCCCCAGGTCCAGATCTCGTTTGGAATGTAATCGACTTTCGGTGATCCAGGCCAAGAAAATTGCAGCGAATATTTTGAGAAGACGCCCGATTGAATTTCAATAATCTTGATGCCGAGCGATTGCGCAGCAGCTTGCAGTGGCATTCGTGCGGCGTTAACCATGTACATAGTCTTGGCCGAAGTTGCCTTCAAGATTTTGCGATAACCATGACGATGTGCGATGAACTGACGGAACATCCAGCGAGGAAACTTGTCGTATGGAGCAAGTGAGACACCGACGGTTTCTTCGAGATATTTCACAACGCGTGCGTATTTAGCGTGTTCCTTTTTAGTCACCAACAATCGCACGAGCACTGATGCGAATAGTCCGTACTTCTGAATAAACATCTCGTTGAGATCTTCTAAGCGCGGACGACTGGAAAGTTTGTCCCAGGTGCCGACTCCGAGCACGAGCGCAGAGTCGCCAAGTGCATCTGTGATTGGCTTGCTGAACTTCTCGATTAGTTGTGCATCACGAGTGGCGAATGGCACGACAATCGAGGATTTGCCGCGGAGGTTGGTGAAGTCGGGCTCGCCCTCGAGCGGGTTGGCCGCCTTGCCGGTGGCCGCCTGCCAGAGCAGTTTGGCGGTGTTGCGACCGGTCCAGAGGCGAGGGTCATCGCTAACGTCAAGCTTCTTGGCGGTGTTCCAGTCGTAAAGGTTGCTGTTCTGGGTGATGGTGCGGAACAGGCGAGAGCGAATGACCACCCACACACTGATGCCGCCAATCTTCCAGTCGTAAAGGTTTTCGCGGCGTTCAATCTCGAAGAACGCCTCGGCGATGCGAGAGAGGTTACTCGACTCACTCATTGATGGCTGCCTCGACGAGTGTGGCAAGATCGACCGGATCAGCGTAGTAACGCTTCGAGGTGAGTGAAGGCTTCGAAGTGGTGAGGAATTTACCGATGTCAGAAACCTGTGCGATCAAAGTTGCTTCGCCATCGATCACCAATGTGTGCACGTGCTTCCAACCATCAAGCTTGAGCACGCCAACCTTGCAGCCGAGCGCGACTGCCTCAAACAAAGCAGTCGAGTAAACACCAACCACGTATTCGGATTGTGCAATCAGCGGCAAGGTCTCTGCAATCGGAGATTCGATTCGCAAGTTACTCGGGCGCTCACCGAAACCGTCGAGCATAGCGAGCACCTCGTCAAGTTTTTCTTGCGGATGCGGTTTGAATACAACTTCGAGATTCTTGACCGATGCAGCGATGAATCTTGCGAACTGAATTATGTTTTTGCTCTGCTGCGGTTGACCGATTACGAGAAGCTGCCGATTCTTCGCGACACCGCGTTGTGCGGTTAAGAATGAAGGTGCTCCGATGGTAACGCGCTTGACCGAAACCGGAAGCGCCTCACCCCAGTAACTCCCCCACTGCCAAAACTCGTCCGGCAAATACTTGCCGCCGATTTCTTCTTTCCAAGAAAGTCGCGGATGCATCGAAGAAATAACTCCGTGCTGCGGT
>JBJTNR010000030.1:0-5919 GCA_046074145.1 Rhodoluna sp. | reverse complement strand
ATCCGGTTTTAAAGACAACCTCCGATCCCATCGAAAACTTTGATGAAAAGACGAATTCATTAATTACAGATTTGGTTGACACCACCACACTGCCCGGAAGGGCCGGCGTGGCTGCGCCTCAAATCGGAGTAAACCTTAGGGCTTTTAGCTTTAATGTCGATGGAATTATTGGCCACATTATTAATCCCAAGATTGTTGAATTATCTGGGGAAAAAGTTTTGCTCGAAGAAGGCTGTCTATCTGTTCCAGAACTCTGGCACAAGACCCCTCGTTATGAGTTCGCTAAGGTTTCGGGTTTCGATGTTGACGGAAACGAAATAATCCTCGAGGGCAACGGGCTTATGGCGCAAATGCTTCAACACGAGTGCGACCACTTGGATGGGCTGGTTTATCTGGATCGACTCGAGGGCGAAGAACACAAGGCAGCAATGAAAAACTTGAGAGCTAGCGATTGGTTTATCGCTCAAATTCAATAACAGTGTTTTAAATTACAGCGCTGTCTTGAGTAATTGGTCCAGCGTGGTACATTTCCTCAACGGCTGGCGAGAAGTCACGAAGCACCACTTCACGTTTTATTTTTAACGACGGTGTCAGGTGGCCGGTTTCCTCGGTCAGCTCTTGACCAATAATCACAAACTTTCTAATTGACTCAGCCTTCGAGAAGTTTTTGTTTACTCGATCGATTGCCTTTTGAACTTCGGCAAGAACCTTCGGCTCCTTGGCCGCCTGCGCAATAGTAAGTTTCTGCGTGACTCCGTTATTTGATAGCCAAATTGGCAACATCTCGCCATCTAGAGAAATCAAAGCCGAAACAAATGGTCGATGGTCTCCAATAACAATTGCCTGACCAACTAGGGGATTTGCTCTCAGTGGATCTTCAAGTGCCGCTGGAACGACATTTTTGCCGCCCGCTGTAACAATCAATTCTTTTTTACGTCCCGTGATGCTCAAGAAACCGTCTTCATCGATATCGCCGATGTCGCCGGTTTTTAAATATTCACCATCGAATGCTGCCCATGTAGCTGCGGGATTGCGCCAATATCCGCGCAAGATGTTAAACCCGCGCAGCAAAATTTCGCCATCATCGGCAATCTTTGCTCCGGTTCCCGGAAGAAATAATCCGACCTTGCCGATTTTCAAGTTGTCTGGCCTGCCGATGGTGATTGGAGCGGTTGTTTCGGTAAGACCATAACCCTCAAGCACAATGAGTCCAATTGCTCGATAGAAATGACCGAGACGTTCACCTAGCGGCGCTCCGCCAGAAATTGCATATGCAACGCGTCCGCCCATTGCTGCGCGTAGTTTTTTATAAACCAGCGCGTCAAAAATAGCGTGCTGCAATTTAAGACCCAGAGCCGGACCATTAGGAGTATCTAGAGCTCGGGAATAGGCGATTGCCGTGTAAGCCGCTTTGTGGAATATTTTTCCCTTGCCCGATGCTTCCGCCCGTTGTTCGGCAGAGTTGTAAACCTTTTCGAAAACTCTTGGAACTGCAAGCAAGAATTCAGGTTTAAATGAAACCATTCCAGCGGAAACGTTTTTTGTGTCAGGCAGATGGCCCACACGAACACCGGCATGAACAGCCAGCACCGAAATGAATCGAGCAAATACGTGGGCGAGTGGCAAGAACAGAAGAGTGCTGTGAGTTTCGTTTAGCACTTCTGGAATTTCGATGGTTGTGTTTTTGCAAAGCTCTACGAATCCTCGGTGCAGTAGTTCGCAACCCTTCGGTTGACCCGTGGTTCCCGAGGTGTAAATGATGGTTGCCAGGTCGCTTAGCTTCGCGCTGCTTCTACGCATTTCTACAGCTTCAACCGAAATTTCTTTTCCACGATTCTTAAGTTCCTCGAGAGCGTCACCGTTTAAATTCCAAACCTGGCGACAAAGCGGAGCCCCACCTTGAATTTCTGTGTAGCGACTCAGATGTTCAGAGTTTTCGACGAATAATGCAACACTGTCGGAATCGCTAAGAATCCATTCAATTTGCGCAGGCGCCGAAGATTCATAAATAGGAACCGAAACGGCACCGGCATACCAAATTGCAAAATCAATGAGCGTCCACTCGTAACGTGTGCGAGACATAATTGCTACGGCTTGACCCGGTTGAATTCCTGCGGCCACAGACCTCGCGCAACATCGATTACTTCGCGTTCAAATTCTTCTGCCGTAACCGGAGTCCAAATGCCCGTGGTCAACTCGCGACTAAAAATTGGATGCTTTGGAGTTGCCTTGACTCGATTAACCAAGAGATCGGTGATGTTTTCCAAGGGGTCGCTGATAACTAGCGCAGGTGCGTCTATTGCTTTCACGCAAATCCCCTTCGATCAAATCGCTTTCGACAACTCTAAACCTTTCCGGGTTAAGCCGTGGCTAAACTAGTCGCGTGCACGCTATTGGTATTGATATAGGTGGAACCAAGATCGCCGGGGCCTTGGTTGATGAGGCGGGTCAAATTCTGCGCGAGAAGCGCATCCCGACTCCAGCAAACGATGCAACCGCACTGGTCAAAGCCGTAGCCGAATTGATCGAAGAACTATCGACTGGCGAACAGGTGTTAGGTGCAGGTGTGGCTGCTGCCGGGTTTATCGACGCCAACCAATCACACATTATCTATGCGCCAAATTTGAGTTGGCGAAATGAACCGTTCAAAGCTCGCCTAGAAAAGCAAGTTTCAATTCCGGTAGTCATCGAAAACGATGCCAATGCAGCCGGTTGGGCTGAATATAAATTTGGCGCCGGCCAAGGATATCGACACATGGTTTTGCTAACAATCGGCACCGGTGTCGGTGGCGCAATAATTACTGACGGGAAAATGCTTCGTGGCGGATTCGGTGTCGCCGGCGAATTGGGTCACATTCGTGTTGTTCCAGACGGCTTACTTTGCGGTTGCGGCCAACACGGATGTCTCGAGGCATATGGTTCGGGAACGGCTCTGGTTCGTACCGCAAGAGAACTCGCTGAATCAGGAGACCCTGCAGGCAATCGATTGCGCGAATTGCAAAAGCTAAACGGACAACTTGGCGGCGATGAAGTTTACGCGGCGCTGGTTGAAGGAGATGAAGGCGCACTTCGCCTGTTAAATCAATTGGGTGATTGGATTGGCCAAGCCGTTGCTTCGCTTTCAGTTGTGCTTGATCCAGAAATTGTCGTTATCGGAGGCGGAGTTAGCTCTGCTGGCGAACTACTTCTCGAACCAATTCGCAAGGCTTACTTAGAGCATCTACCGGCAAGAGGCTTTCGCCCAGAATTACAGGTGGTTGCTGCTGAATTTGCCAATGATGCCGGTGTAGTTGGGGCAGCAGATCTCGCTCGCGTATCTCTGGAGCCAAAGGTAAACTAAACCCTTAGAGTTTTTTGCGCGCAAAGGGGTTATCGAAGTGGCTTACTTCATTCTTAAAACCTTTGTGCTTGGCCCTCTGCTTCGAGTTTTATTTCGACCTTGGGTTCGCGGAATGGAAAATATTCCAGCAACCGGGCCAGTGATTTTGGCAAGCAATCACCTTTCTTTTTCAGACTCGATATTTCTGCCACTGCAAACACGTCGCCCAGTAGTTTTTTTGGCCAAGAGTGAATACTTCACCGGCAAGGGAATCAAGGGTGCACTCACTCGCTGGTTCTTTAAATCGACTGGCCAACTTCCACTCGATCGAAGTGGCGGCAAGGCATCCGAGGCATCTTTAAATACCGGTTTGAGCGTTCTTGGTCAGGGGCAGGTTCTAGGAATTTACCCCGAGGGAACTCGTAGCCCAGATGGCAAGCTTTATCGCGGAAGAACCGGTATCGCGCGCATGGTGCTTGAGGCGAAGGTTCCGGTCATACCGGTCGCAATGATTGACACCGAGAAAGTTCAACCAATTGGCAAGCGCCTGCCTCGAATTCGCCGCATCGGAATCGTGGTTGGCACACCGCTAAATTTCTCAAGGTTTGACGGCATGGAAGGTGATCGCATTGTGCTTCGCGCAGTCACCGACGAAATCATGTATGAGCTTCGCAAGCTCAGTGGTCAGGAATACGTTGACGCATACGCTTCATCGGTTAAAGAAAAAAGAGCAAGGTTAGCGAGATAACAACTCGCGGGCAAAGGATAAAAAATGAATGAAAAAGTAGTTGAAGCGAATCCAGCAGTTCTTGCCGGACTCGACAACTATTTAAATTTGCCTGCCGCCCAACAACCACAGTGGCCAAGCGCCCAAGAGGTTGCCGAAGTCCGCAAAGAAATTGCAACTCTACCTCCGTTGGTTTTTGCAGGTGAAGTAGATAACTTGCGCGCTCGACTTGCAGCTGCAGCTTCGGGCAAGGCATTTTTACTTCAGGGAGGCGATTGCGCCGAAACTTTTGCAGATGCAACCGCAGATCGAATTCGTAATCGCGTAAAGACTCTCTTGCAGATGGCCGTTGTGTTAACTTATGGCGCATCTATGCCGGTAATCAAAATGGGCCGCATGGCTGGTCAGTTTGCCAAACCGAGATCGAGCGATTCAGAAACTCGTGGCGATGTAACTTTGCCGGCTTTCCGCGGCGACATCATCAACGGATACGACTTCACTGCCGAGGCACGAGTGCCAGACCCGAAGCGTATGGTCAAGGCATATCACACTTCTGCATCAACCTTGAATTTGATTCGAGCATTCACGCAGGGTGGTTTCGCAGATCTTCGTTCGGTCCATGACTGGAATAAGGGGTTTGCCGATAATCCCGCAAACGCGCGCTACCAATCATTGGCTCAAGAAATCGACCGCGCAATTCGATTCATGGATGCTTGCGGAGCCGACTTTAACGAACTTCGCACCACCGAGTTTTATGTTAGCCACGAGGGCTTGTTAATGGACTACGAACGTCCACTGACGCGCATCGATTCACGCACGGGAAATCCATACATGACTTCTGGTCACTTCATTTGGATTGGCGAACGCACTCGACAAATGGATCACGCACACGTTGACTACCTTTCTCGTGTTCGCAATCCAATCGGCGTAAAACTTGGCCCGACCACTCAGGTAGAAGACGTCATCGAATTAATTGAGCGTCTCGATCCAGAGCGCGAACCTGGTCGATTGACCTTCATCACGCGCATGGGGGCGGGCAAGATTCGCAACGAACTTCCGAAGCTAGTCGAGGCGGTACGTGATTCTGACGCAAACCCACTTTGGATAACCGATCCGATGCATGGCAATGGCATAACTACCAAGAATGGTTATAAGTCACGTCGATTCGATGATGTGATGGACGAAGTTCGAGGATTCTTTGAAGTTCACAAGGCAGCCGGTACTTTCCCTGGCGGCGTTCACGTAGAACTAACCGGCGACGATGTTACCGAGTGCCTAGGCGGCTCGGAACAGATTGATGAAGCCACTCTTGAGTCGCGCTACGAATCGGTTTGTGATCCACGCTTGAACCACATGCAATCTCTCGAGCTCGCATTTTTGGTAGCCGAAGAATTAGCCCAACGCTAATTTGTTGAAATAGTTACTAGATCGCCAACTCTAAGTTGCGCTCCGCTGGAAACCGATTGTCGCTTAATGGTGACGATGCCCCACTTCGAAACCAACTGATTCGTATTCACCACGACTTTTAGCCCGATTGTCTCTAGCGCAGACTTTGCTGCTAAAACGGTTTCACCAATCACGCTTGGCATAGTTACGCTGTTTGGTCCCTTGGAAACTATTAGGTTGACCGAACCGTCTTTACCAATTGGTTCGGTAAGCGGCACCACGCTGATCACCTGACCCGCAACGACAGTATCGCTATAGTCTTCAGAAACTTGCGCGATCGTTAAACCGACCGCCTCGATGGCGGTTACCGCATCTTCCTGGCTCAATCCAATCACGGCAGGAATGGCACCGAGCGAAATGGAAAGATCAATTTTGCTGGCTTCTGGAATTTCTGAACCATCAGATCCCAAGTAGTCGAATACCTGAC
>JBJTNR010000029.1:0-9412 GCA_046074145.1 Rhodoluna sp. | reverse complement strand
GGTATATTGGTTCAGTTGGCTATATTATCTCTCTCGGATTGGTATCGGCGGCATTTTTATTAGAATGGAAAGGTATGTTAATTCCATTGTTTTTCTTCTTGTTTATTGCGTCGCATGCCATTGGTCAAGGCGCAGTAATTTGGGTTTTCATTTCAGAAATTTTCCCCAATAAGTTGCGCGCAACCGGTCAATCTTTTGGTAGTTCTGTTCACTGGGTTTTAGCGGCATTGATTCCTTCTTTTATTCCGTTTTTGTTTAAAGAAATTGGAACCGCAACGGTGTTTATTTTCTTTTGTTTAATGATGGTTTGGCAGTTGTTTTGGGTCTTCTTCAAAATGCCGGAAACCAAAGGAAAAACGTTGGAAGAATTGTCAGAGAGTTTGGCTAATAATGAGTAAAAAACGCATTTGAAATGACAAAAAACGCAGTTTGTTTCGGAGAAGTATTGTGGGATGTTTTGCCTACTGAAAGTATAGCCGGTGGTGCACCGATGAATGTTGCTATTCGGCTGCAATCATTAGGCGTTCCGACTAAAATAATCTCTAAAATTGGCAAGGATAAATTAGGAGAAGAGTTGATGGCCATACTTCATGAAAAGCAAGTTGCAACCGATTTAATTCAGGTTGATGAACAACAGTCAACCGGAGAAGTATTGGTAACCCTTGACAATAAAGGAAGTGCCAGTTATGAAATTGTGTTTCCAACAGCTTGGGACGAAATTGAGCTTACAGCAGACAATATGAAAGCTGTTTCCGAATCAGATGTGTTTGTTTTTGGGTCTTTGGCCTGTCGAAATGAAGTTTCTAAAAACACCTTGTTGTCGTTATTAGATTTGGCAAAATATAAAGTGTTTGATGTCAATATTAGGCCGCCTTTTTATACTTTAAGTTTGTTAGAAGATTTGATGAATAAGGCTGATTTTATTAAGCTAAACGATGATGAATTGTTAGAAGTTGCACAGAAGTTAGGGTCGCAAACAGAAGATATTGAGACCAATATTTTGTTTTTGGCTAAACGAACAAATACCCAAACAGTATGCATTACTAAAGGTAAAAACGGTGCCATTTTGTGGACTAATAATCAGTTTTATACCGGTAAAGGTTTTTCTGTGGCAGTAGCCGATACTATTGGTGCCGGTGATAGTTTTTTGGCCGCTTTGATTTCAAAAATAATTACGAGTACTAATTATTCAGAAGCGGTTACATTTGCTTGTGGTGTGGGTGCTTTGGTTGCCGGTCACAAAGGAGCAAATCCTCAAATATCATCTGAGGAAATAAATGATTTTATTTCAAAACAAGCGTAAATTATTTCGTTGAATTTCTTTCAACCACATAAGTGTCAAGAACAATAGTTTTTGGCGGGAATTTTTCGCCTAGTTTTTTCGCTTTAATTTCTTCTAATAAGACTTTAAAAGACGCTATTCCCATTTCATAACCTGGTTGGTGAACCGTGCTTAAGGATGGCGTTATAACTTCTGACATGTTCCAATTACTGAATCCGATAACCTTTATTCTTTTGGTCAAGTTAGGGTCAATTTCATTAAAATAGTTTAAAACTCCAATAGCCACGAGATCAGTAATGGCAAAGATTCCATCTACTTCTGGTTGGGTTTCCAGAATTTTTTTAGCAAATTCTCTTCCTTCTTCAAAATCAACTTTAATGCAAGTGTGCACTAAACTCGGGTCATAAATAATGTTGTTTTTTTCTAAAGCACTTTTGTATCCTAAAAAGCGGTCAACCGAATTTTGAGGGTTTATAGGTCCGCGAAGATGAACAATCTTTTTGCAACCCTTTCCAATGAGATGTTCTACAGCACTGAAAGCTGCTTTTCGATCATCAATGATGACTTTTGAACTTGGAATCATTTTAGAAATTTTATCAAATTGCACTAACGGAATTTCTTTTTTCATGATGTTCTTAAGGTGCAACTCGGCATTAGATTCGTTGGATAGAGAAATCAAAATACCGTCAACTCTCTTATTGATTAAAAGGTCAACCTGTTTTTTTTCTAAAAGCATTGTCTCATTTGATTGTAAAATGATGACCAAATAGCCTTCTTCTTCCGAAGCTTCAATAATCCCTCTGATTACATTGGAAAAAAAATGATGAACCACTTCCGGTATAATTAAACCAATAGTTTTAGATTCTTTAGATTTTAAGTACAGGGCAAAATTGTTGGGGGAATAATTTAGTTTTTCGGCTAATTCTAATACGGCTGCTTTGGTCTTTGGACTCACATCAGTGTAATTTTTAAGTGCTTTAGATACCGTAGTAGTAGAAATACCAAGTTTTATGGCTATCTCCTTAAGAGTAGTTTCTTTCATAAAATGAAAAATCAGTAGGGCGTGTTGTGTAATTTAGTTGTTGCTTCTTTCTTTCAAAAGATTACTCGAATATATAAATTTTAAAAGTAGCTACCAACTCGACTATGACCGACCTTCGGGTCGGTTTCTTGCTTTAACTGCGACCCACTGAAGCCGAACACGCCTTTCTGAAGTCGACCACTCCTTTTCGTCTACGCTTGTTCTCGTGGTCAATCCAAACGTTGAGGGCAAAAAATACCCAGCCACCGACCCCTATCTGGTCGGTCGCGAGAAGGTCCGCGAGTTCGCCCGCGCGGTAATGTCAACCAATGCTGTGAACACCGATGTGTTCGCCGCCCAGGCCGCGGGATACACCGATGTGGTCGCTCCACCAACCTTCGCGGTGGTCATCCAGGAGCGAAGCCTCGCAACCGTGCTTGCCGATCCCGAGGCAGACATCGACTTCAGTCGAGTGGTGCACGGCGATCAGCGTTTTGTGCACATCCGCCCGATTGTGGCCGGCGATGAACTCACCAGCGAGCTCAAAGTCGCGTCGGTGAAGAGCCTCGGTGCCCACTCGATGATCACGTTCGAAACCGAAATCTTCGACGCCGCCAAGGCGCTGGTCTGCACCGCAATCTCAACCCTCGTGGTTAGGGGAGACGAATGACTCACATCAACATCGCATCGCTCGAGGTCGGCCAGGAGGTCGGCTCGCGTGAGTTCCACCTGACCCGAGATTCGCTCGTGAAGTATGCCGGCGCATCCGGCGATTTCAACCCGATTCACTACCGCGACGATTTTGCAGCCGCCGTCGGTCTGCCGGGCGTGCTCGCCCACGGCATGCTCACCATGGGTGTGGCAGTGCAGGTGGCCGCCGACTGGGTTGGCGACGCGGGCAAGGTCATCGACTACGGCGTTCGCTTCACCAAGCCGGTCGTGGTCGACCCCAAAGACGGCGCGCTCGTCACCGTCACCGGCAAGATCGGCGAAATCAACGCGGATGCGGGCGAGGTGCGCGTCGATTTGACCGTAATCTTCAACGAAACCGCCGTTCTCGGCAAGGCTCAGGCGCGCGTTCGCCTCTAGGCGCTGAACGGATCGTTCAAGACCATGACCACACCGCTGAGCGAACTCACCACGATGCAGGTTGGCGGACGTGCCGCCGAGTTGCTCGAGGCGCACAGCCGTGACCAATTGGTTGAGTTTGCGACCGGTGTTTGGGCGAGCGGCGAAGAGTGGCTCATCCTCGGTGGTGGCAGCAACATCGTGGCGGCCGATGACCTCAGCCACCTGACCGTGATTCGCACGCTCAACCGCGGCATCGAGCGCAACGGCAACCTCTTGCGCGTTCAGGCCGGCGAAAACTGGGATGAGTTCGTGAAGTTCACCGTCGACGCGGGCCTCAGCGGGGTTGAAGCCCTCAGCGGCATCCCAGGTTGTGTCGGTGCGGCTCCCGTGCAAAACATCGGAGCATACGGGCAAGAGGTGGCCGACACCATCGTGCGACTCGAATTTGTGGAATACCCGAGTGGCAACATCCGCATCATGACCGCCGATGAGCTCGAGTTTGGCTATCGCGACTCGGTTTTTAAGCGGGGGATGCTCGGCGTGATCACCTGGGTCGAATTCGAGTTGAGCGACTCGGGCCCTGCACGACTCGAACGCCTCACCGAAGCACTCGGGCGCGAGGTAACCAGCGCTGCCGAGATTCGCTCCGAGGTGCTCGCCACCCGCGCTATAAAGGGCATGGTGCTCGATCCGGCCGACCGCGACACGGCCTCTTGTGGCTCGTTCTTCACCAACCCGATCGTTAGCGACGGGTTCTCGCGCAGCATCCCCGGTGAAGCGCCGAGGTGGCTGCAACCAGATGGATCGGTCAAACTCAGCGCCGCATGGCTGATCGAAAACTCTGGGCTCAGCAAGGGTTTCCGGCTCGGGCAATCCGGTGCCACGCTATCGACAAAACACGCGCTCGCAATCACAAACCGCGGGGATGCCACCGCCGAACAGGTGCGTGAACTGGCAAGTTTCATCCAGCTGCAGGTGGCCAACCGCTGGGGCGTAAACCTGGTGCCAGAGCCTAACTTCGTGGGTTTCTAGAACCTATTGCAATTGGTAATGCAATTGCATTACCATGGCGGCATGTCAGAAAAAGAACCGATACTTAAGGCCGAATCCTCGCTCACCGAGCGTTATCAAACGACGATTCCCGAGGTAGTCCGCAAGGCCCTCGGCCTGTCAAAAGGTGACAAACTCGAGTTTCTTTTTGACGACACCGGTGCGGTTCGCATCGCCAAGCGTGAGCCTCAAGAGATTGAACACACCGACCCAGCACTGCCTGCGTTTTTACGGTTGCTCGAGAATGACATCGAATCGAATCCACAAAACCTCAAAGAGGTCAGCACTCCGTTCTGGGGGTTGATCGAAAAACTTAGTTCGGATGTTGAGGTCGACCTTGACCAAAGGCTCGAGTTTGGGCTCGATGAGTTGATTCCTGGCGACAAGCCAGACCGCGCATGATTGACCCTACGCGCATGGTTGACCCTACGCGCCGATTGCCCGTGACCGCCCGAGCGCGCCGACTTGAGCTAAACCTAAGCCGAAGTTGAACCACCAATGAACCCGCCACTCAACGGTTGGCGCATTTTTGTGCATCCCTGTTTGAATTCGCAGATCGAACGGGTTGGAGCTTCGGTTGTCAGCCTGCATGCTAGCGGCGACACCTCAAACCTTTTGCGCAGTCAGCAACAGTTTTTGAAAGCTCTGGCGAGGGTGATGTACGAAGTCGTGCCAGCCTCGCCGGGGGCACCAAGTCACCGGCTGGGCCACACGCTCGGCTCCGACGCCACACACTGGTTTCGAGTCAAATTTCTTCAGCAATTCAGGTTGTTTTATCGATATGACAGCACCCAAAAGGTCATCGTTTTTGCCTGGGTGAACGACGAAACTTCATTGCGCGCCTACGGTTCAAAAACTGACGCCTATGCGGTGTTTAAGAAAATGCTCGATGGAGGAAATCCACCGAGCACCTTCGAAGAGCTCTTAGAGCAGTCGCGAGAACTCTAAGCAAAAAGCTTTTGCAGGCGCTGAATGCCCTCGAGCAGAGGCCCGTCACCGAGTGCATACGACATGCGCACATAGCCCGACGGCCCAAAAGCTTCACCCGGCACCAACGCGACCTCGGCTGCATCGAGGATGTAGTCACAAAGTTCGAGCGAAGTGTTGATCTGCTTGCCGCCCCATTCGCGCCCGAGCAGGCCCGAAACGTCGGAGTAAACATAGAACGCGCCCTCCGGCATCGGGGCGATCCAGCCAGGAATCTTGTTCAACTCGGCGACCGCGAGCTTGCGGCGACGGTCAAATGACTCACGCATCGCCTCGACCTCTTCTTGAGGTCCGGTCAGTGCGGCAATCGCGGCACGCTGCGAAACGTTAGAAACGTTCGACGACAGGTGTGACTGCAGGTTTCCGGCAGCCTTCATCGCGTCGAGTGGGCCAACCATCCAGCCCAGACGCCATCCGGTCATGGCATACGACTTGGCGACGCCATTAACGAGGATGGTGCGGTCGATCATCTCGGGCACGGCCTCGGTCACCGAAACGGCCTTGATGCCGTCATAGGTCAGGTTCTGATAAATCTCGTCGGAGATGATCCAGATGCCGCGTTCGTGAGCCCAGCGTCCGATGGCTTCGACCTCGTCGCGCGAATAAACCGAACCGGTCGGGTTCGATGGCGAACAAAACAGCAAAACCTTGGTCTTGTCGGTGCGGGCGGCCTCGAGCTGCGCCACGGTCACCTTATAGTTCTGGTCGGAGCCAGCAAAAACCTCAACGGTCGTGCCGCCGGCCAGGGCGATCGCCTCGGGGTAGGTGGTCCAGTATGGCGAAGGCAGCAGCACCTCGTCACCTGGGTCGAGCAGAGTCGCAAACGCCTGATAGACGGCCTGCTTGCCGCCGTTGGTCACGACAACCTGAGCGGCGGTGTATTCGGTGCCGGAGTCTTGGCGGGTCTTTGCAACGATCGCCTCGCGCAGTTCAGGAAGACCGATAGCCGGGGTGTAGCGGTGGTTTTTAGGGTCGCGAGCAGCGGCAACGGCGGCTTCAACGATGTGGTTCGGGGTGGCAAAGTCTGGTTCTCCGGCGGCATAAGAAATCACCGGGCGGCCGGCGGCCTGAAGGGCTTTGGCCTTGGCGTCTACTTTGAGGGTTGCGGATTCGGCAATCGCACCGATTCGGCGCGAAATTCTGCGAGAAGTTGAGTCAGTCACCCGTTAAGCCTATCGCCTGAACAACTTGTTCTCCCTTTGCATTTCTGGGGCTCCGTGGGCTAAACTCCTAGGAGGTAGTTGACAACTTCCGGAGCCTAATCTGGCAAATTAATCACCTTAGATTTCAATCTAGAAGTCTGCCCTTTTCGGGGTGATTACAAGGATGCTCCGGCGGCACCAATCGCGGATGTGCAAGCGCTCGCGACGACTATCAGCCGTTTAGGGCGGTGGCTCAATTGGTAGAGCAGCGGTCTCCAAAACCGCAGGTTGCAGGTTCGAGTCCTGTCCGCCCTGCAAGTTGCATCGTTGATGCGAACTGAAACAGAAGGAAGAACGATGGCAGAAGAGTACGAGGCTTCAGAGAATCTCGTCGACAAGGCCAAGGCCGATCGTGCCGCCGCGCGCGGACCAATCGGTCGCCTCATCCTCTTCATCAAGCAGGTGTTTGGTGAGCTGGGCAAGGTCACTCGTCCGACCTGGGCCGAACTCCGCAACTACACCTTCGTGGTGCTGGGGTTCGTGACCGTCGTGATGATCATCATCGCGATTCTCGACTGGGCGTTTTTCTATGTCGTGCAGTTTCTTTTCACACCGACTGCAACGAACTAAAACTTTTTCAGCAAACTAAACAGACTTTTCAAACGATAGGAAGCAACCGTGAGTGAAATCGAGCGCGACGAGCTAGAGGCGGCTCTTGACGCAGCCGAAGCATCGCTGGACGCAGCCGAAACTGCCGAAGACGTAGTTGAGGTTTCAGTCGACGAAATCGTGGATGTTGACGCCGAGGTTGACGCCGACGCCGAGGTTGTGGCCGAGATCGACGCAGAAGTTGAGGCACCGGTTGAGACCGAAGGGGTTGCCGCCGAGCCAGTGGCCGAGCCTGCATCCGCCGCCGATGAAGACGAAGACCCTTATGCACAGTTCAAGGGCGACTTCCGCGCACTGCCAGGAAAGTGGTATGTCATCCACTCCTACGCTGGCTACGAAAAGCGCGTAAAGCAGAACGTTGAAAACCGTCGCCTCACCCAGGCCGGTGGCGATGACGTGTTCCAGGTCGAGGTCATCCTCGAAGACACCGTCGAGATCAAGAACGGTCAGCGCAAGCTGGTCACCAAGGTCAAGGTTCCTGGCTACGTGCTCGTGCGCATGGACCTCAACGAAGACTCGTGGTCGCTCATCCGCCACACCCCAGCGGTGACCGGATTTGTCGGCAATGCACAGAACCCAACCCCACTTCGCCCGAGCGAGGCTTTCGAGATGCTCAAGAAGTGGCTCTATGAGCTTCCAGAGGAGGCCGCCGCCAAGGCTGCTGCCAAGGGCTCGGTTGCTGTTCGCGGCAAGTCGAAGGCGATTCCGGTATCGGTCGACTTCAAGGTTGGCGAGAGCATCATGATTCGCGACGGTTCGTTCGCAGGCCTGCCTGGAACGATCTCCGAGATCAAGCCAGAGAGCGGCAAGCTCACCGTGCTTGTTTCGCTGTTCGAGCGTGAGACCCCGGTCGAGCTCGGTTTCGAGCAGGTCGGCCCACTCAACTAGTTTTCACAAAGAGTTCCACAACTAAACCAAAGGAATAACAAATGGCACCGAAGAAAAAGATCACTGGAATGATCAAGCTTCAGATCAACGCGGGCGCTGCTAACCCAGCTCCTCCGATTGGTCCGGCTCTTGGTCAGCACGGTGTAAACATCATGGAGTTCTGCACCGCGTACAACAACGCGACCGCAGACCAGCGCGGAAACGTCATCCCGGTTGAAATCACCGTGTATGAAGACCGCTCGTTCACCTTCGTTCTGAAGACCCCACCAGCAGCCGAGCTCATCAAGAAGGCCGCCGGTGTCGCAAAGGGTTCGGCTACCCCTCACACCGTGAAGGTTGCCAAGCTCTCGCGCGAGCAGGTTCTGAAGATCGCAGAGCAGAAGATGGCCGACCTCAACGCAAACGACGTCGAGGCCGCTGCAAAGATCATCGCCGGAACCGCCCGCAGCATGGGCATCACCGTCGAGGCCTAAGACACAACCCAATAAATAGTCGTGGGAGGGGCAGCGCGCCCCGTTCAACCACAACTGTGACCTAAAAGAAAAGGAATAACAGCATGCCAAAGCGCAGCAAGGCCTACCTGGCCGCAGCAGCAAAAATCGAAGAGGGTCGTTTCTACACCCCTGCCGAAGCAGTAACCCTGGTCAAAGAGACCACCACCAGCAGCAAGTTCGACGCAACCGTTGAGGTAGCCGTCAAGCTTGGTGTAGACCCTCGCAAGGCCGACCAGATGATTCGCGGAACCGTATCGCTTCCGCACGGAACTGGTAAGACCGCCCGCGTAATCGTGTTTGCTACAGGTGCCGCAGCAGACGCAGCCCGCGAGGCCGGAGCCGACGAAGTCGGTGGCGACGAGCTAATCGAGAAGGTTGCAGCCGGTTGGGTTGACTTTGACTCAGCAGTTTCGACCCCAGAGCTCATGGGTAAGGTCGGTCGTCTAGGTAAGGTGCTTGGTCCTCGTAACCTAATGCCGAACCCAAAGACCGGAACCGTTACTCCAGATGTTGCGAAGGCAGTTACTGACATCAAGGGTGGAAAGATCGAGTTCCGCATCGACAAGCAGTCAAACATTCACTTCATCATTGGTAAGGCTTCGTTCACCAAGGAGCAGCTAGGCGAGAACCTAGGTGTTGCACTTGACGAACTAGTTCGCTTGAAGCCATCGAGCTCAAAGGGCCGCTACCTAATCAAGGCTGCCCTTTCGACCACCTTTGGCCCTGGCGTTCTAATCGACACCAACGTAACTAAGGTTGAGTTCTAAACTCTCAACACTCAAAACTCATTGACGAGGGATCGGGTCTT